>JBHENV010000054.1:0-4169 GCA_046261895.1 Candidatus Limnocylindria bacterium | reverse complement strand
ACGCCGACAACGGTGCCGAGCGTCATCCAGCTCGAGCCGCCGGACATCGCGTCGCTCCCGGCGGCGGCTGCCGTCGAGCGAACGCTTTCGCCGGCTGAACCGGGAGTGCCCGCAGCCTTCGGCCATGGATCTCTCTGGCTGGCGAGTGATCCTGCCGGCACGCTCGTGCGCGTCGATCCTGCCTCCGGCGAGGTCGAGGCCACCATCGAGATTTCGGGCCCCATCGACCGCCCGTACAACATGGCGCCGGCCGTGGACGACCGGTGGGTGTGGGTCAGCTCCGGCGAGGACGGCGCGATCGCGCGCGTCGATCCAGAGACGAACGAGGTCGCGGACCGATTCGAGGTCGACGCCGCGGGTTACCAGCTGATCTCCACCGGGAGCGACGTGTACATGACCGATTTCGACCGCGACATCCTGGTCCACATCGACGCGGAGAGCGGCGACGTCGAGGATCGGCTCCAGCTCCCGGGCGGCCCGTCCGGCCTGGCGGTCACCGACGAGGGCCTCTGGGTCTCCCTGTGGCGGCAGGAGCGGCTGCTGCTCATGGACCCCCAGACGGTGCAGACGTTCGCCGAGTACGACATCGGCCTCAGCAGCATCACCCTCACCCCGGATGGCGACTCGCTCTGGATCTCCGGCAACAACTTCCGGGCGCTCGAGCGGTTCAGCATCCCGGAACGGCGGGTGGTCGCACGGACCGATGAGATGGCGCTCGCGCTGCTCGACGGCCAGCCCTGGGGCCTCACCTTTGCTGGCGAGCTCGTGAAGCTGGATCGGGAGACGCTCGCGTGGACCGCCGGGCTCCAGGTCGACATGCGCGGCTGCGACTGCGCCAACCTCTTGGCGGGGCCGGATCGCCTCTATGTCGGCACGACGACGGACGAGATCCTGGTGGTCGCGCCGTAGGCGCATCGGTCCTGCGAACCAAACGTCGAACCGCGGTGTCAGATGGGAAAGAGCGCATGCGCGTTCGCCCGAGTTCGGAGGATTCCATCCATGCGTCGGCTACTCCTCATCATCACAGCGATGGCGGCCATCCTGGCACTGCCTGCCACCACCCTCGCCACGGGCCCCGAGCGTTCGTCCGCCGTCTTCGACTTCACCGAGCCGTCGGTGTTCAGCAC
The DNA here is from genome assembly GCA_046261895.1 of Candidatus Limnocylindria bacterium. Classification (GTDB taxonomy): domain Bacteria; phylum Chloroflexota; class Limnocylindria; order QHBO01; family QHBO01; genus JACDBZ01. The sequence goes on along the minus strand of JBHENV010000054.1, from coordinate 3,042 downwards.
CTGCGAGGGATTCGACATCGTCGCCACCACGGCCCACATCGAGCGCGACTCACTGACCTGGAGTGACTCGGACGGCAACGCCACCTTCGAGCGCCGCGTTGTGTACTTCGATTTCGTCCTGGTCAACAGCGTGAGCGGCACGGAAGCCCGGTACGTGGGACGCTTCGTGCGAACCGAGGACCTCGTGACGGGCGAGGAGGCTCTGATGGGAGCCTTCCGGCAGCTCTTCATCGACAACCGCAACGTGTGGAGCGCGTCGGGCCGCAACGTATTCCTCGGCGAGGACGAGGTAGACATCAGCGGCAACCGCTCGCTCTACGAGTGGGAAGCGGGCCTCTGCGACGCCATGGCGTGAGAGTGGTCGGCGGCCTCGTCCGCCGTCGCCGCGACGTCATCCACGCACGACGGTGTCACCACGCACGACGGTATCCACCCGGGGGCGTATCGGCCATTCAGTGGCTGACTACCCTCCGGGTGGGCGCATCGGCCAAGCAGATGATCGCCGGCCTGGCTGCTCTGCCTACCACCCGAACGATCGGCCAATGGGTGGGCGATGCACACTTGGGATAACTACCGGGCCAGCGGCCGGAGTGATGACCGCCGACCCGCCGTACGGGCCAACGGCGAAGAGCCATTTCCATCCCGATGTACCCGCGGGAGAGTCAAATGGCGAGAGAGCCCCTGCTTGGTCATTGGCCGCGGTCCGCGGGTCAATCGCTGCCAACGCGAGGGCGTCGGCCAGCCGCTAGCGGTCGCGTTCGGTGCGCTACGGTACGGCTGCACGCACGGCCACCGGCCAGCGTGCATCAGGGAGGGATCCGTGACCGTCGAATCGCAGCTCATGGTGCTGGATTGGTTCATCCGGGAGCCGCGCCTGCTGGATGTGGCCTGCGACGGACCGCGTGCTCCATCGGCGATTCGTGTCATCGCGGCGACTCGCGAAGAGGCCGATTCGCCGGGACTGCTCTCCGGAAGGCTCGCTGAACATCACCCACCCACCGGCGGCGACTGGATTCCGAGCGGGGAGCACGCGGTCGAAGTCATCGAGATGCTGGCCGGGCTGGAGCACGACGACCCTTTGCAAGGGGAGCCAGATCGCGTCGTGGAGATGGCTGTCGAGCTGGAGGAGGCCCCGGCTCCCGAATCCGCGGCGAAGTCTGAGGCACAGGTCGACTCAAGCGCATCGGCCGTTCAGCTCCAGTCGCTTGCGGACGAACTGAATGCGCTTCGCGCGGATCTCGCGCGCGCGGCAGAGGCCGTACAAGCGGCCACAGCTGCCTCGGACGAGATCGGCCGGGAACGCGACGTGCTTCGTGCCAAGCGCGAGGACTTGCTGCAGCAGCTGAAAGGCGTTCGGCAGCGTCGCCGGGAGGTTGAGACCGAGCTCAGCGCCGTGCGGGACCAGCTCGCCGAGGCCGAGGCCCGCATGCACGCCGCGACAGCATCCGAGCTCAATGCTGATCGGCTGGACCAGCTCGCCCGCGCGGCACGATCGATCGCCGCCCGGGACCCTGCGTCGGCGGACGACCTCTTCGTGGTGGAACGCCTCCACAGCGCGGTCCCGGAGGACGCTCGTGTTGCGCAGGCGCATGGGATTCTGCTCAGCAGACTGGGACGGCACGAGGCAGCCCGGGACGCCCTTGCATCGTTGCCCCGCGAGCAACTGTCACGGGGAGCATCGCTCGCGTTATTGAGGAGCAGCCTGGCAGTGGGCAGTGTTCCGGACGACATCGGTGCGCTGGCGGCGTCGATACGGCCATCTGCGGACGATATGCGAGGCGTCGCCTCGCATATCAGCGGACTGGCCTCGGGTCGGGTTGTTGAGCTCACCGGTGAGCTGCTGGCAGTCGTTCCGGACGAAGAGATGTCCGCATGGCTGGCGACCGTGACGACGCACCTCACCGGGCGCCCATTGGTGATGTTGCTCAAGCGATGGGCCGACATCGAGCCGGACCCGGCACTGCGCGGCCTGGTGACGGCGCTGGCCGAGGAGCGCCTGTCGATGAACGATCGCGGCGGGGCAGCCTTGGCGCTCGATCTGGACTGGCTGACCCTGAACGAAGCTGATGCGAGGGATCTGGCGCAGCGGCTGGCCAGCAGCCTGACGCGCGCTCGCGATGTCCCCGGCCTATATCGGGTTCTTCAGAAGGCGGACCACCTCGCCCCATCGGATCGGCACAGGATCGGGATCGAGGTCATACACGCCGTAGCCGAAATCGTGCCGGACCGCGAGCCGATCACCGCCGTTATCGAGGCGGGCGTGCGCTACGTCGAGGATCACCGGCAGACGAACCGCCTCATCGAGGCAGCTCGCCTCGCGGGATTCGTGCGCCAGAACTTGCACCGGGCCGATGAGGACACACAGGCGCTCGCAGAGCTCGTGCTCGCCGATGTCGATCGGGCGCTCACCAATTCAGCCATCGGTCAGCGCGTGGCGGAAGAGATCGACCGCGAGGCGTTGGGCGACGTTCGACGCGCAGTTGCCGGCAAACGGTTTCTCCTCGTCGGTGGCCAACGCCAGGACTGGTATGAAGACCTTCGGCGCGAGCTCGGATTCTCGGGCGACTCCGAGTGGCGGGAGTCGAGCCGAGCTGAGCCCCCGTCGATGCGTCAGCTCAAGGACGTGGTCAAGGCCCGCAAGCTGGACGGCATGTTCCTGTTCACCGACTTCATGTCGCACAAGACCTCATCGATCAAGGAGACCGCGCGACAATACGAGGTGCCGTGCCTCGAGGCGAAGATGAGCCGAACGGGCATGATCGAGGCCCTCCGGACCTGGATCCGATCGCGCGACTCATAACGAGCTTGACCGCACGCGCACTTCAGCTCGGCGTACCTCCAGCGCTCGCTAAACCCGATGTCCAGTCGCGGGCGTCAGCGTCCGGGCTCGTCCCCTTCGGTGGCGGCGGCCTTCCGCGCGCGCCGCAGCATCGTCACCACTCGGCGCCGGAGGTCGTCCGGATCGATCCCCGGCGCGACGCGAATGAGCATCACCTCCCGATCCTCCCACGCGAGCTCCTCGACGCCCTTGAGCCGCCCGAT
>JBHENV010000053.1:0-11139 GCA_046261895.1 Candidatus Limnocylindria bacterium | reverse complement strand
CCTCGAGGCCTGCGTGAAGGCCCGGCTCAACATCTTCGTCGCAGGCGGCACGGGCTCCGGCAAGACGACGATGCTCAACATCCTCTCGTCCTTCATTCCCGACGACGAGCGGATCGTGACGATCGAGGATGCCGCGGAGCTTCAGCTTCGGCAGGAGCACGTGATCACGCTCGAGGCCCTACCCTCGAACATCGAGGGCAAGGGCGCCATCCCGATCCGCGAGCTGGTGCGAAACTCGCTCCGCATGCGTCCTGACCGGGTCGTGGTGGGGGAGTGCCGCTCCGGCGAGGCGCTCGACATGCTCCAGGCCATGAACACGGGCCACGATGGCTCGATGTCGACCGGCCACGCCAACACGCCGCGCGACATGCTCAGCCGCCTCGAGACCATGGTGCTCATGGCCGGCATGGACCTGCCGCTGCGCGCCATCCGCGAGCAGATCAGCTCCGCCGTTGACCTCATCGTCCACCAGAACCGCCTCAAGGACGGCACACGGAAGATCGTGAACATCACCGAGGTGCAGGGCATGGAGGGTGACGTCATCGTCATGCAGGACGTGTTCGTCTTCGAGCAGACCGGCATGAGCGAGGGCAGGATCCAGGGACGCCTGCGGCCAACGGGCATTCGGCCCCACTTCGTCGAGCGCTTCGAGGTCGCCGGTATTCACCTCCCGCCGAACATCTTCGGGTCCCCGTTCTGATGCTGCCATTCGTCATCGCGGGCCTCGCGGCCCTCGCGGTCGTCGTCATCGCCATCGGCATCTCGATGAGCTCGGGCGGAGGCGCGGTCGCCTCGCGGCTCGAGCGCTATGCATCGGCCAACAGCGGGCAATCCGGGGACGGAGAAGGACGCGAGTCCACGGTCGTGGCGGGGCTTTCGCGCGTCCTCGAGCGACAGGACCGCACGGCTCGCCTGGGCGTCGACCTCGCGCGCGCCGACCTGAAGATGCGCCCGGCGGAGTTCGTCATTCTGTGGGCGGTCACGCCTATCATCTTCGTTGCCATCGCCTTCATCATCGGGTTCATCTTTCCGGGCTTCCGGAACATCATCGCGCTCGTCGTGGCCGCCCTGATCGGGCTGTACGCACCACGCTTCTGGCTCAAGCGCCGACAGGCGAAGCGACTGTCCGCCTTCGGGCAACAGCTGCCGGACACGATCACGCTCCTTGCCAACTCTCTTCGCGCCGGTTCCTCGTTCCTCCAGGGCCTGGAGCTCGTCACGCGCGAGGCCCGCCCGCCGATCAGCGAGGAGTTCGAGCGCGTCGTCCGCGACATGCAGCTTGGGCTTGCACTGATTCCGGCCCTGAACAACCTGGTCCAGCGCGTGGATTCCGAGGATCTCGAGCTGATGGTGACGGCCATCCAGATCCAGAGCCAGGTCGGTGGCAACCTGGCCACCGTCCTCGACTCGATCGCGTTCACCATCCGCGAGCGCGTGCGCATCAAGGGCGAGATCAACACGCTGACCGCCATGCAGCGCTACAGCGGCTACGTCATCACCCTCTTGCCCGTTGCGCTCGGTGGGCTCCTCTTCCTGATCAGCCCCAGCTACATCACCGCCATGCTGGAGAAGCCGCCGGAGATGTTCGGCCTGCCCCTGGGCGTGATCTTCTTCGCCATTGGGTTCATCAGCATGGGCATCGGCTACTTCTTCATCCGCCGCATCGTCGATATCAAGGTGTAATTGAATGGGTCCCGAACTGATCATCGCGGTCCTGGCGGCCGCGGCCGTCCTGCTCATCACCTTCGGCGTCGCCGCGCGGCCGTCGGAGGACGCCGTCCAGGCCAGGCTCTCGCAGCTCGTGGTGCAGCCGAAGACCATCTCGGAGATGGAGCTCCAGCAGCCGTTCTACGAGCGCCTGATCCGACCCACCATCAAGCGGTTCGCTCGTGCCGGCCGGCGCCAGGAAGGCGGCATGGTCGAGCGGATCGATGCGAAGCTGGAGAAGGCGGGGTACCCGGGTGGGCTGCGCGGGGCCGATTGGATCGGCGTCAAGCTCATGGCGCTGATCGGTTTCGCCGTGCTGTTCGCGGTGATCGGTCTTCTGCTCCTTGGCTCGCCCGTGGTCGCTCTGCTGCTGGCAGCGGTGGGAGCCGGCGTCGGCTACATGGCACCTGAGTTCTGGCTGGGCAAGAAGATCCGGGCCCGTTCGTGGTCCATGGTCCTCCAGCTGCCCGATGCGCTCGACCTGCTCACCATCTCGGTGGAAGCGGGCCTGGGATTCGACGCGGCACTGGCCAAGTGCGTCGAGAAGATGGAGGGGCCGCTGGTGGATGAGTTCCGCCAGGCACTGGCAGAAGTGCGCATGGGCCGAACCAGGCGCGAGGCGTTGCGCGACGTCGCGACCCGCGCGGACGCGCAGCCGGTGAGCAACTTCATCGGCGCCATCGTCCAGGCCGAGCAGCTCGGCGTGCCGATCGCCAAGGTGCTGCAGATTCAGTCGAACCAGCTCCGAATTGAGCGCCGGCAACGTGCGGAGGAGGCCGCGGCGAAGGCCCCGGTCAAGATGCTCTTCCCGATGGTGGGCTGCATCTTCCCCACGATCTTCATCGTGATCCTCGGCCCGGCGGTCGTGACGGTCATGGGTGGACCGGGCATCTAGGCGTGCTGCAGCCGGTCCGGCCGGCCGTCCTCCTGGTCGACGACGACCTGACGCTTCTCGCCGTTCTGTCCCGTCGCGTCAGCCGCGCGGGGTACAACGTTCGAACGGCCCCGTCGGGTCCGGCAGCCCTGAAGCAGCTCGAGGATTCATGGCCTGCCCTCCTCGTCATCGACCTGATGATGCCGGGCATGGACGGCTTCGAGCTGGCACGGCGAGTGAAGCAGCTCGCCGACCTGCCGATCATCATCCTCTCCGCCGTCGATGCCTCGGAGGCGAAGGTCAGCGCCCTGGAGCTGTATGCGGAGGACTACGTCACCAAGCCGTTCGATCCCGATGAGCTGGTGGCTCGCATCCAGCGAGTGCTGCGACGCGCGTCCGTCGGAAGTCCGCAGATCTCCCTGGCCGGTGGGGATGTCGAGGTCGATCTCGCGACCCGGCGCCTGTCAACGGCAGGCGGGGACCAGCAGCTGACGCCGACCGAGGCCCGGCTGCTCCAGGTCCTCGCATCCGCCGTCGATCGGGTCGTTCCGACCGACGAGCTGCTGAGTCGTGTCTGGACGGATGGCGACGGCGCCGACCCTTCGTACCTGTGGGTCACGGTGAGGCGCCTGCGGCGCAAGCTGGAGGTCGATCCCGACCAGCCGCGGTACCTCATCACCGAGCGGGGCATCGGCTACCGACTCGTCTCCGGCTCGGCCGCCGCGTCCCGGACCTGAACGGCGTGCCGGGCACCGGCCTGTGGCTTCGGGTCTTCGTCGCGCTCATCCTGGCCGTTCTCCCACCACTGCTGCTCCTGGTCGGAGCGCTGCTCCTGTCCGAGACGGTCCTGGCCGAGGTCTCACCAGACCTCGTGGCCCTGGTGGTCGTGGTCGGATCCATCGTCTGGGCGGCCCTGCTGGCGATCGTCTATGCGCGAGGGCTCGCCGAGGACGTTCGGTCGCTGCTGGCGCTGACCGAACGCGGAGGTCCCCGGATGGATGTCGAGACCGGCGATGCGTACCGGCAGCTCGCCGTCTCGCTCGAGGAGCGCAATCGCCAGGTGGCGGCGCTTGCCACGGCAGCGAACCTGGTCCCGATCGACGAAGCTCCCCGACAGGTCGTGGCAGCGGTGGTCTCGGCGGTCCGTTCGGTGATGCGCGATGCCACCTGGCGCTGTGCCGTCATGGCGTCCGAGAGCGACGACCTGCTGCCGGCGGGCGTGTATCACGGGATCGATGATGCGCCCGAGGTGACGCCGATCGAAGAGCTCGAGCGTTGGGCAGCCGTCAGTGCGTCGAGCGTTCCGGCTGGCCGGATCGAGGGACCGTGGGGCGCCTTCGCCGTGATCGATGTGGCGGTCAGCGACCGTAACCGGGCAATCCTGTACGCGCCCTGGGAGGGCCGCGTCGAACCGACCCCGGCAGAGGTCGACCTGTTGACGCTGGTCGGACAGCACGCGGGGACCGCGCTCGAGCACTCGTTGCTGTATGCCCGCGTGCGTAGCCAGGCCGACGATCTGAACCGACTCGCCGCCGTCCAGGCGGACTTCCTGCGTGGAGTCACGCACGACCTGCAGACGCCCCTGACGAGCATCGGCGCATTGGCCACGGAGCTGCGGGCGGACGATGGCATCCCCGACCGAGCGCGGGGAGATCTCGACTCGATCACCCACCAGGCCGAGCGTCTCCGTCGCATGGTGGGGCAGCTGCTCGTCGCCTCACGACTCGAAGCAGGCGTCCTGACCGCGCAGCAGGAGGTCTTCGCGGTTCCCCCATTGGTCGAGCGCACCTGGGCAGCCCTGCGAGCCGACCGACCTTTCCAGCTCACGGTCGACGGTCCCCCGCACCTGGCGGTCGCAGACCCCGATCGCCTCGAGCAGGTGCTGTGGGCAATTCTGGACAACGCGGTGAAGTACAGCCCGAGCGGATCGGAGATCGGGGTCCACGTCGCTCCCGACGGCGATCAGCTGGCGATCACGGTCCGGGATCGTGGCATCGGCATGGACGAGGCCACGCGAGCGCGCGCCTTCGAGCAGTTCTATCGGTCCGGCGAGGCTCGGCGGCTGGCGCCCGACGGGAGCGGTGTCGGCCTCTATGCCGCCAGTGGCCTGATGACCGCGATGGGCGGATCCGTTGCGATTGCCACCGAGCTGGGCCGGGGCACCGCGTTCACCCTGCGCGTGCCCGCTGAACCGAGCGAGGCCGCCGAGTAGTACGACCGTACCGCCACGGGTCCCACCCGGTGGCGAGCGCTGCAAGGTGATCTGCAAGGTCGGCTCCATAGGCTCGACCAATGACCTTCCCTCGTCGCCGATCTGATCTGCCCGTGAGCCGCGGCCAGGCGATGGTCGAGTTCGCGCTCATTCTGCCGCTGCTCGTGCTGCTGCTCGTGATGGCGATCGATTTCGGGCGGGTCTTCTTCGGATGGGTGGCACTTCACAACGCGGCTCGCATCGCGGCCGACCATGCATCGCGTGGAGCCGACGCCTGGCCAACCGCGACCGGTCCGAACGAAGAGACGCATCGGGATGCCTACCTGGATCTCGTCATCGCGGACCTGTCGGCGATCAATTGCACTCCGCCAGCGGCGCCGGACCCGATTCCAACCGACACGAACGGGATGTGGGATGACGAAGACGTGCCCGACCCCTCGTTCGTGAGCGTGGTCGGCAATCCGTTGGACTCCAAGGAGCCCGGGGACCACGCCGTCGTGAATCTGAGGTGCAGCTTCGACCTCATCACTCCGCTGGCGTCGAGCATCCTGGGGGGCCAGGTCCGCCTCGGGGCCGAGGCAAACTTCGCGATCAACACGCCGCTGAGCACCGAGCTGCCTCCTCCGCCGCCCCCTCCTCCGACGCCCACGCCGGTGCCAACGCCCACGCCCGGACCGCTGACCTGCACCGTGCCCAACTACGTGACGCTGCGCGCGAACGACGCGAACAACCTGTGGGACGCCTCCACCTTCACCGGAACCTTCACGAAGAGCGGGACCGGGAATTTCACGATCGCGAACCAGAGCCTGCTGCCGGTTGGAGCGACCGTTCCGTGCAACTCGTCGATCATCGTCTTTAGTGCTGCGGTTCCCACGCCGAGCCCCACGCCGACGCCGACGTCCACCGCCGCGCCGACCACCACGCCGCTCCCGACGCCGACGCCGGCTCCGACCGCGACGCCCGTTCCGACCGCCACAGCGGTCCCCACTCCGACACCGGTCCCCTGCGCCGTCCCTGTCGCCAACTTTACCTGGGCGCCAGTGACGCCGGTACGGAACCAGGACGTCCAGTTCACCAGTACGTCCACCACGGCTCAGAACTGCGGGATCACGGTGTGGATGTGGAATCTTGGGGATACGACAGTCTCAGCCGCTCAGAACCCGACGCACAAATACAACTTCGGCGGCAACGCTGCTTCGCAGGTCTTCACCGTGACGCTCACGGTTACCAACATTGCGGGCTCGTCGACGAGCGCGCAGGACATCACGGTGAACAAGTGACCACCCTATTCAGGAAGCGGGACGCGCGCGCCGGACAGTCGATGGTCGAATTCGCGCTCATCCTGCCGCTCTTCATCCTGATGGTCTTCGGGATCCTCGACTTCGGGCGGGCGATCTACGCCTACTCCACCATCAACAACGCCGCCCGGGAGGGCGCGCGCTGGGCCATCGTCGACCAGGGCGTCGGCCACATCCAGGATGCGGCGGCGAACCACGGTGTCGGGCTCGGGATCGACTCCGACGATGTCGACGTCGCCTTCGTCAATCATAGCGACGGCAGCCCGTGCGGCTCGATCGGCACCGGCGCCGTCTCGCTCTGCAGCGCCAACGTCCGTGTTCCCTATCGGTATGAGGCGGTGACGCCGATTCTCGGTGCCATCCTCGGCACCATCGACATGGCCGGCGAGTCGCAGTTCCGCATCGAGGTCAACTGCAATGGCCCGGCATGCCCGTATGGAAGCTGACCAGCTGCGGCCCCACCCATTGAACGCGCGCAATCGCTCGGTGTGTGCCGAGCCTTCTCGGAGGATGCAAGACATGTCCAAGAATCCGCACCACGTCGGTTCCGCAGAGCGCGGACAGGTCCTGGTCATCGTCGCAATCAGCCTCGTCGCGCTCATCGCGATGGTCGGCCTGGTGATCGATGGCGGCAACGCCTGGGGTCAGCAGCGAGAGACCCAGAATGGCGCCGACTCGGCCGCCAAGGCGGGCACGGTCGCTGTCCAGAACTACCTGTCCGGCGGCACCGCCACCGACGGCGATGTCGGGTGCGCCGTCGAGGTGTCGGCCCTCGAGAACGCAGTGGATGTCGACGAGGCGCTGTACACCGACTACGAGGGTGATCTTCTCGTTCCGGATGCACCCGTCGGCTCGTGCGCCGCGGGTGGCGGGGCATCCATTCCTGCCGGCGCGCAGGGCGTGAAGGCGACGACCACCCAGGACTTCGACACCTACCTGATGGGCATCGTCGGCATCGGCGAGCTGTCCGCAAGGGCGGATGCCATCGCCGTGGTCGGCGTCGTGCCGTCCGTCTGCCCCGCGAGCGCCGGCTGCGGTGTCCTCCCCGTCACCTTCCCGCACCGAGCCGTCTCCTGCGACGGCTCGAACAAGCAGGTGGTCGTCGGCGAGGGCGACTGGGCGATCCATGACCTCGACGACCCGACGACCGTTCTCAACCCAGCGAACCTCGCGACCATCCCGCTCTGCACCACCGGTCCGGGTTCGGTCGGCTGGCTCGACTTCGGGTGCGCCCCCAACCTCGCCATGATGGTCGACGACCCGTGCAATATCGAGATCCCGATTCCCGCGTGGCTGCGCACGGAGACGGGTAATGTCAACTCGCTCGAGGGCAACCTCGAGGCCTTCACCGGTGCCCTGGTTGGCATCGCCGAGGAGGACGACATCGTCATGCAGTTTCCGATCCATGACAACACGTGCTCCGGCCAGCCCGCCAACGACGACGATACATGCCAACCGATCGATGCTGAGGGATCCGGTGGCGGCAGCGGTATGTACTACCACATTCCCTACTGGCAGGGGTTCAAGATGGACGCCGCGTACACGGGCGGAAACGACGCGGAATGCGGCCTGGCGCCGGGACTGCCGCTGGCTGAAGGCAACGGTGCAACGGGCTGCTTCAAGGGCTGGTTCGTGAGCCGCACCTTCGGGCCTGCGTTCATCTCCACCGGACAGGTGGATCCCGGCGATCCGGTGCCGACCGCGGTGATCCTCGTCAACTGATGCGCGCTGGGCCGGTGACTGACGCGACTCGCCACGTCCGCGTCGAGAACGTCACGCGCGGCACGACGGTTGCCGAACGCGTGCGGGTCGCGAGCTCGAGCATCGATCGCAGCGTCGGCCTCCTCCGGACGCCGGAGGTGAAGCCGGGAGAGGGGCTCTGGATCGAGCGATCGCCGTCAATCCACATGTTCTTCATGCCGTACGCGATCGACGCGGTCTTCGTCAGCGGGGCCGGACGGGTCACCAGGGTGGTGCCGAATCTGAAACCGTGGCGTGTCGTGGCGTGGTCGCGCGGCGCCCGCGACTGTCTCGAGCTGCGGGCCGGAGCGGCGGCTGAGAGCAACACCCAACCCGGCGACGTGCTCCGCCTGATCGACCTGCCCTAGACCTCCCGCGCCAGCGCGAAGCCGTAGACGGCCTCGCATCCGGCCTCCCGAAGGACCGATGCGCACGCCTCCATGGTCGCCATGGTCGTGATGATGTCGTCGACCAGGACCACGGTCGCCGGCGCATCCGCTCCCTCCCGCACGGCGAACGCATCTCGCAAATTGTGCAGCCGGGCCGCGCGGTTGAGCCGATGCTGCTTCGTGGTCGGACGCGCGCGGTCCAACGGGTCTGCGACGGGCGTGGCCGCCAATTGGCCCAATCCGCGGGCCAACAGCTCGGCCTGGTTGTAGCCGCGAGCCCGGCGCCGCTCGATGTGCAAGGGCACGGGCACGAGCGTCGCGGGGCCGGTCAACGCCAGCAAGTCACGCAGGGTCGGCGCCGCAGCGCGTCCCAGGATGGGGGCGAGTCGCGACGCGCCGGTGTACTTCAGCGCCGCCAGGGCGCGACGGATCGGTCCTTCGTAGGCGAAGGCGGCAACCGCCAGCGACAGTGCGTCGCCGACCACGATGCCGGCGTCGGACGCCAGGAAGCGGTCCGCCGCCCGTGAAGGCACCCGGAACCCGCCCAGGCATCCCGGACACAACAGCGCGCCGGACCGCCCGCAGGCGGCGCACGCGGGCGGCATGAGCAGATCAAGCAACGCCACCACGGTCCGCATGGTGGCGGTTGGGCGCTTACCCGGCGCTTACCGGCCGATTACCGTGTCAGGGGTGTAGCCTAGAAAGGCACAGCCACAGCCAGCGCAGCGGAGAGATCGGCTCGTGAAGACCAACCTCACGGCCCGCAACCTAGAGCTGACCGATCGGCTCCGAAGCCAGGTCGAGCACAAGCTTCGGCGGCTCGACCGCATCACGCACGAGAGGGCAGAAGCGGACGTCGAGCTCATCGCCAAAGCGTCGCACGCGGCCGACAGCGCGCAGATCGCCGAGGTCACGCTCCGCAACAACGGCGATATCCTGCGCTCCACGGCGGCCGGGGCGACCCCGATCGCGGCGCTCGACATCGTGCTCGACAAGCTCGAGCGACAGGTGGTGCGGAGCAAGGAGCGCCCCGGCAGCGTCCGCAAGCGCCACAACGACGAATTCGAATCGGCCCTTCATCGTGAGGCGCTGGGGACCATCGACCCTCCGTCGAAGGCCGATGGGCGCTCATCCGTCGTCAAGCTCAAGCGCTTCGACATGCAGCCGATGTTCGACGAGGACGCCATCGCCCAGATGGAGGAGCTGGGGCACGCGTTCTTCGTCTTCCTGAACGCCGAGACCAATAGCGTGGCGGTCCTGTATCGGCGCCGGAATGGGTCGTACGGGCTGATCGAGCCGGTCATGGGCAACGGGAGATCGCGCTGAGACGCGTGCCGCCGGTCAGAAGATGGCAGGCAGGACCAGGAGCGCTGCCACGATCGCGATCAGGGCCACGAAGAACACCACGAGCCCGACGCTCAGCGCATCGGTCTCGGGCTCGCGCGGTTCGGGTGGCATGGCCCGCACCCTAGCACGGCCGCAGCCGCGCCGACGCCTGACGTGGCCGGATGCCGCGCCGCCGGTGGGGCTGCACCTCGGCGTCGCGCGCGGCCTGATGCGGGCCGCTCGGCGGTCGAGGCAGATCGGAGCACGCGCGCTCCAGATCTTCAGCGACAACCCGACCGCCTGGCGTCGCCGTCCGGAGCCTCCGCCCAACGCCCCGGAGTTCATCGCGTACTGCGCCCGGGAGGGGATCGAGACGATCGCGATCCACGCCTCTTACCTGATCAACCTGGCCGGGTCGTCCGAGCCGTTCGCCTCGCAGTCGCGCGCCGGCCTCACCTACGAGATGGAGCGAGCCCCGGCCTACGGCGCGTCGCTGGTGAACACGCACATCGGGTCGCACCGCGGCGTCGGCGCGGACGTTGGGCTGCGCCGGATCGTCGAGTCGGTGCGGTCGGTGCTTGAGGCGTCACCTGTCTCCGTCAGGTTGGTGCTCGAGAACTCCGCGGGCGGTGGCGACCAGCTCGGCTCGCGCATCGAGGAGCTCGCGGCCATCCTTGACGGGGTCGGCGGTGTGGCCGGATCGGATCGGCTCGCCTTCTGCCTGGACACCGCGCACCTGTGGGGCGCCGGCTACGACATGGCGTCGGAGGAGGGCGCGGTGGCCGTGGTCGACCGATTCGATGCGCTGATCGGTCTGGATCGGCTGGCGCTGATCCACCTGAACGACTCGCGCTCGGCGCTGGCCTCGCGGATGGATCGCCACGAGCACGTGGGCGCCGGGCAGATCGGGCCGGTCGGGTTGGGAGCCCTGCTACGGGATGCTCGGTTGGCTCGGACCACCTTCGTCTTGGAAACGCCCGGAGCCAATGAGGGCTGGGACGCCGTCAACCTGCGCCGGGCCTACCTGCTGTGGAGTGGAGCGCACGAGCTGCCGACCCTGCCGCCAAAGGCGTTCCACACGAACCGACGCTCGACGCGGATGGGTCCGCCACCTGCGCGGTAGAACCGCCCTCGCCTCTTCTCCTCGCGAAACGTGCCGCTGGCCGCACATTATCGAGGTGCATTGCAGGCTGGAAGCCGGATTCACGCTCAGGGCGCCGAGGCGGAGGGCGATTCACTCGGTAGAGAGCCAGCCGTGGGCCAATTCGCGATGGGAGCGCATCGGTCTGGCGGAAAGGTGCGAGATGCGCGCAGATCGCAAGTCGGGTCGGGGGCGTCGGAGGGCGTCGGAGGGCGTCGGAGGTCTAGCCGCCGTTGGTGTAGCCGTTGGATCCGGGATTCGACCCATTCGTGCCGTTCTGGGCTCGGCGCGATCGGACCGCGATGTAGGTTCGCATCAGCTCGCGAACGTCGGCCTCAGTGAGCGAGTCGTCACCGCGCAGGGCGTACTCGACGCGGGTCGTGGGCATCACGGCGCGGGAATTGACCGATTCGAAGTAGGCGGGACCATCGGTCTCGTCGTGGATCTCTCGC
>JBHENV010000052.1:0-5143 GCA_046261895.1 Candidatus Limnocylindria bacterium | reverse complement strand
GTGCTGAGCGACACCTTCGGCGTCGCGTCGAGCAGCGCGTACCTCATCTGGGGTGGCGTGCTGTTCGGGTCGGGCCGGCTGTCCGTCGCGCCGGTCGACCAATTGCTTCGGCCGGACGACGAGGCGCTGTCCGTCTCGTATGAGCTGCAGAACGCCGTCGAGATTGCAGGGCCAGGCTCCGGCGCGTCGCTTCTGGCCGAAGGTGAGGGATTCGGAGTCGCCGTCACCGCGCCGGCGCGCTCCACCGTGCTGGTGGCGAATGACAGGTCAGTGACAGAGCACACGGTGGCCGACGAGCCGCTGGTGGTCGACATCGTCCCGCGATCGACACGCAAGGACAAGCAAGGGGAGGATCAAGAGTTCGAGGCGACGATCGTGGTGATCGGGCCTGACGGTCGCGGCACTACCGCGGAATGGAGGGGCACATTCGTCCGTGAGCTCCCCGAGATCACCGTCGCCGCCACGACCGATGCGTTGGCGCTCAGCGCCACGCTCGAAGGCCGGGCCACCCCGGGCAGCCAGGTATTAGCGAATGGCGGGCTCATCCCGACCGGTGCCGACGGCCGCTTCGAGGCGACCGTTGACGCACCTATCTGGCCGAGCCAGGTGACGCTGATCGCTCGCGATCCGCTCGGCAACACGGCGACGGAGCTGGTTGCGGTCGTCGGCGTGGCCGACTACCGTGGCCTGCCCTGGACGAGCATGGTGGTCGCCGCCACGATCATCGTCGGGGTCGTGCTCTACGTGCGCACGCCGAAGCGGCGCGCCGACCCCTCGACCCCGGACGGCGATGGCCGGCTCGAGGAGCTGGAGCTCGATGCGATCGACGGGATCGAAACCGGTGGACGGTGATCGGCTACGCTGGTGCGGCCGGACGTCAATCGCGCGAGTTGCTGAACTCCACCGACCAGCGCCAGGCGGATCCGTCCTCCGCGTTCCACCAGGCGGTCAGGACACCCGCCTCGCCGCCCGGCAGGACGACGATCGCCCCGAGATCGGCCTCCGTCGGCCATCGATCCTCGCGGCGGACCGCATCGCCGTCGAGGGTGAATCGGGTCATCGGCAGGTACGGACCCGACCGCTCCAATGGCTCGCCCCGTGCGACGGCCCGATCATCACCCTGGCGCACCGTGACCGATACCTTGCGGGGCACCGCGTGCGCCCACACGACCTCCACCGGTTCGATGCGAGCCCGGGCGACGTGGATGCCCGTGGCTCCTGCGCCGGGATACCAGAGCTCCCAGGTGTGCAGGTCACCGATCGCCATCCCATCTTCCTCCCTCGTTCAATCTGCCAAATGGTGTGAGGTCACCGGCCACGTGCGTTCGCGAGCTCGACGAACTGGTCCAGCGCCCCTGGGTCGGCGAGGGAGCCACGCGAGGCGGCGGCGTTAGGTGGGCTGCCGGTCAGGATCCGCTTGACGGGAACCTCGAGCTTCTTGCCGGACAGCGTGCGTGGGATGCCGGAGACAGCGGTGATCTCGTCGGGGACGTGCCGTGGCGAGAGCGCCGACCGCAGCTCTGCGACGATCCGGGAACGCAGCCCGTCGTCGAGGACGCTGCCGGGCGAGAGCGCGACGAAGAGCAGCAGCCGATCTTCCCCGTGGTCGAGATGGATCACCAACGAGTCGGCCACCTCGGGGATCGACTCGACCACCGAGTAGAACTCCGCCGTACCGATGCGGACGCCGCCGCGATTGAGCGTGGCGTCCGAGCGGCCGCTGATGACGCATGACCCCCGCCCCGTGAACGTGACCCAATCCCCGTGGCGCCATACGCCGGGGAAGTCGTCGAAATACGCCGCGCGATATCGCTCGCCGGACGGGTCGTCCCAGAATGAGACCGGCATGGACGGCATCGGTCTCGTGATGACCAGCTCTCCCTGCTCGCCGATGAGGGACTCGCCCGACGGCGAGAAGGCCTCGACGGCGCAGCCGAGGTGGCGGCAGGACAGCTCGCCCTCCCAGACCGGCACGAGCGGGGAGGCGCCGAGGAAGGCGGTGCACACGTCGGTCCCGCCGGACACGCTCTGGAGGTGGGCGGTCCGCGAGATGGCATCGTAGACGTAGCGGAATCCCTCGAGGGGGAGCGGGGCACCGGTCGAGCCGATCCCTCGCAGGCTCCCCAGGTCGGCCAGCGCGCTGGGCCGCAGCCCGGCCTTGCGGCAGGCCATCAGGTACGGCGCGCTGGTCCCGAAGTAGGTGACACCCTCCTCGGCGGCCAGTCGCCAGAGTGCGCCGAGGTCGGGGTGCGCCGGCGAGCCGTCGTAGAGCACGATCGTCGCGTCGACCGCCAGCCCGGAGACCAGGTAGTTCCACATCATCCAGCCGGTGGTGCTGAACCAGAAGAACCGGTCCGCCGGCCCGAGGTCGTGATGCAATGCGTGGATCTTGAGGTGCTCGAGCAGGATCCCGCCATGGCCGTGCACGATCGGCTTCGGGAGCCCGGTCGTCCCCGACGAGTAGAGGACGAACAGCGGATGGTCGAAGGGCACAGGCTCGAACGCCGGCTCGGCGGGCTCGGCGACGAGCTCCGCCCAGGTCGTCGCATCGGGAATTCGCGCTTCGCCGGGAAAGAGGTAGGGGAGGACGACCGCGGCCGACAGGCTCGGAAGGGCTGCACGGATGGCGGCCACCTCATCGGTCCGGTCGATCTCTCGCTCGCCGTAGCGATAGCCATCGATGGTCAGCAGCACCGTCGGCCGGATCTGGCTGAACCGATCGACCACGCTGCGCGTGCCGAACTCGGGAGCGCAGCTCGACCAGATGGCCCCGAGCGAGGCGGTCGCCAGGAGCGCGACCACCGCCTCCGGCACGTTCGGCAGGTAGGCAGCCACCCGATCGCCGCGGCGCACGCCGAGCCGGATGAGCCCCGCCCGTGCACGGGCGACGGCGTCACGCAGCTCGCTTACCGTTAGGGCGGCTCGCTCTCGGCTCTGTGAACGCGCGATGATCACCTCATCGGCGTCGTCGCGCTGCGCCAGGCGCAGGCAGTGTTCCGCCCAGTTCACGCGCGCACCGGGAAACCAGCGAGCACCGGGCATTCGCGCATCGGCCAGTGCCGGCCCGGGATCGGTCGCGGAGCGAACGTCGAAGTGGTCCCAGACCGATGTCCAGAAGCCGGCCACGTCATCGATCGACCAGCGCAGCAGCTCGTCGTAGTCGGCGAAGGCCCGTCCCCGCTCGTTCTGCAGCCACGCCAAGTAGGCGCCGATGCGGCTTCGCTCCCTGACGTCGGCCGGCGGGCTCCAGAGGACCATCGGATCTGCCACATCCGGATGATGCCAGAGGGAGCGGTATGCTCATGCGACCGATGCTCCAGCCCGCGATGCTCCTGGCCCTCCTCCTGGCAGCGCCGATGCCGGCGGGGGATGCGGAGCCGGACCTGCCTGCGGCCATCGCCGCGGTCCCGGATGAGCCGGGCGCAACCGTCCTGCCGGACGCGGCGATCCTCCAGACGGTCGTCGCCGACGTCGACGCGGACGGGATTCGGGAGGTCGTTCGGCTGGTCCGCGGCGATGGCGACGCGGTGCTCGCCGAGGTCTGGGAATCGAACGAGGGCATCTGGCAGCTCCGCGGTGCCCCGGTTGAGGTCGTGCCGCCGTCACGTGTCGGCCTTCGCCTCGATCCGGTCTACCAGGCGACCCCGGTACGGCTCCTCGTCCGCGAGGTCGAGGGCGTCGAGCGCGTTACGGTGGCCAGCCAGCCTCACTTCGAGGAGATCGACATCGGCCCACCCTGCTGCCTGATTCTCCATGACCTTGCCATGGAGGAGGGAACGCTGGTCCGACGTTCGGTGAGCGCTCCGGCGAACTTCGCCAGCGCCGTGATCGTCATCGACTTCGACGGCGACGGCACCGATGAGGTGCTCAGCACCGAGTCACTCTCCCCGGCCGGCGACATCAGCTATCCGATCAAGGCACGCGTCCACCGCTGGTCGGGGAGCTCGTTCGACGAGCCGACCGAGACGCACCTGCCGGTCGGTTCGGGCGACTCGCCATTCGTGCTCGGCGACAGCGATGGCCTGCCCGGCGAGGAGGCGGCGATCATCTCGACCCTCGGCCCGCCGGGCATGTTCCGGATGCGACTGGTCGACGGCGACGGCGTCGAGCTCGACCGGGCGGGCTTCACGGCCGAGCAGGCGGTCGCCGTCCCGCTCGGGGATGATCGCGGGGTGGCGGTGGTGGGGCCGGTCATCGGCCTGATGGCCGCCCCGTGGCCGCCGGGCGAAACGGTCGCCGCTCCGGTGTCCGAGTCGGGGCTCGGCGAGGGCAGGATCATCGGTGCGGTCGCGGTCGACGGTGTGGCGTGCCTTGTCGTCCAGCGGCCCGGCACCGAGATCGCGCACGTGCTTCGGCTGCCCGAGCTGAAGCAAAGGGACGAGATCCGGGTTTCTCCATCCCCTGCCGCCGCTGCATTCGCCGGCCGGGCGGCGGCGCCATTCAGCGGGACGTTGCCCGGGGGTGGCATCGATGGGGCGGTGGCCGTCATCCATCATGGATACCTGATCCCGTCGGGCGATCCTGACGTCACCGGCCCCGATCCGGTGGCGAGCCTTGCCGGAGCGACACCGGTCGGGCTGGTCGGTGGAGGGCTCGATCACCTCGTGCTGCAGCACGGGCCGACCGGCCGACCGGCACCTGACGCCGATGGCGGGCCGATGGTCGTGCCGACGCTCCAGGACGCCGGCTGGACGAGCATCGCGCCGCTCGAGCTGACGCGGCGACCGGAAGCGGGGGACGCCGCTCTGGACCCGCCGCTCGACGATATCGTTCGCCTGGACGCGCCAGATGGCCTCGGCGTCGGTCCCGAGGGATTCGCCGCCGAGGTGACGGCACCACCCGGCTCGCGGGTCGTGGTCGCCGGTCCCGACCCGTCGACGATCCGTGCCCCGGTGGTGGTGCCGGCGAGCGGCCGCGTCACGGCGTCGTTCGAGCCGCCCTCGTTCGCCGACGGGAGCGCGGCGCCTCAGGCGACGCTCATTGTCCTGACGCCGGCCGGCCGCGGGTACCTCGCCAGCTGGGACGTTCGGTTGCTGGCCGAGCCGCCGCCGCTGGCCCTGACGGTCGAGACACCGTTCGGGTCGAGTGCCGTCGAGGTTCGCGGACGGACCGCCAGCCATGCCATGGTGCGCGTTGCCGGCAG
>JBHENV010000051.1:0-8268 GCA_046261895.1 Candidatus Limnocylindria bacterium | reverse complement strand
CCAATCGGAGGGAACGTGGCCTGCCGGCCCGGGGACGGGCTGGTCGAGCGGGTGGTGCTGTGGGGCCGCGAGCTCCGGACCGGAACCGAATTCCTCGGTGCCGTATCGGTAGAACCAGTCCTCATCGGGTTCGAAGCTGCGGACGAGTGGATGGCCGCTGATCGTCGCATGTCGTGTGGCGTGCTGGGATGGCGATGTGTCGCAGCACCCGATATGCCCGCAGAGAGCGCAGCGTCGCAGGTGGAACCACCAGCCATCGGACTCCAGGCACTCGACACAGCCGGAGCCACTCGGCGGGACCGTCGCGTCGTACTCGCCGGCACGGACTGGCGCGAATTCGTCTTCCTCGTCCATTGAGCAGCAGAATAGCCGCTCAACGCGACAGGTCACGCCCGGCTTGCCGCTCCAACACCGTTCGAGCAGTTGCCCGCGAGCCACGGGTGTCTCCTAAGGCGAGGTCGCGCTCAGGCCATCGTACGAGATGGAGCGCTCAACCCGTGTGCTGGAGGCCGGCGGCGACCCCGTTGACCGTCAGCTGGAGCAGCTCCTCCGCGGCACGCTGCTCCTCGGAGCCTCCCGACCGAAGGTGCTCGAGTGCGTGGAGCTGCAAATTGGACAGCACATCGACATACGGCGTGCGCAGCTCGATGCTCCGCCGCAGGCCGGGGCTTCGGTGCAGAAGCTGATCGTTACCTGTGACCGAGCTCAGCGCTTCCACCGTGATCTGGCGCTCGGCCTCGATCGCAGTGGAAACTCGCTGCATCGCGGGATCGGCGCCGGCGAGGGCGCCGTAGCGCGAGCCAAGGTTGGGATCGGCGATGGCCAGGCCGAGCTCAACGTTGTCGATGAGAGAGCGGAAGAAGCCCCACGAGCGGTACGCATCGGCCAGCTCGCGGCGCCCGTGAGGGTGACTCTGTGCGTAGCCGTGGAGGGCGGTCCCGACGCCGAACCAGGCCGGCAGGTTCGTTCGGCTCTGCGCCCAGGCAAACGCCCACGGGATGGCGCGCAGCCCGTCGAGCGAATGCGCCTGTCCTCCGCGCCGCGGCGGCCGGGAGCCGAGCTCCATGCGGCTGATCTCCGCAATTGGAGTGGCGCGCTCGAAGAACGTCGCGAACTCCGGATCGTCCCAGACGAGCCGCCGATACGCGTCCTCCGCAACGTCGGCGAGCCTCGTGATCATGGGGCGCCATCGGTCGGCCTGCTCCGCGTTGACACGGGCGTGGCCCGGTCGGCTCGCCAGCAGGACCGCATTCGTCAGCTGCTCGAGGTGGCGCTGGGCGATGGTCGGACTCGGGTAACGCTCGGCGATCATCTCGCCCTGCTCCGTCAGCGCCAGCCGCCCGTCGACCGACCCCGCTGCCTGGGCAAGCACCGCACGGTTGGCCGGCCCTCCGCCGCGCCCGATGGTGCCACCTCGACCGTGGAAGAGGGTCAGTTGGACGCCGGACTCTCGGGCGGCGGTGACGAGGTCCTCCTGCGCTCGATACAGGCTCCACGCGGCCGGAAGGTAGCCCACCTCCTTGTTCGAGTCCGAATAGCCGAGCATGACCTCCTGCCGCATGCCTCGGCCCCGCACATGCGGACGGTACGCTGGATGGTCGAGCAGGGCGCGGAGAAGATCTCCCGCGCCGACGAGCGCATCCCGACTCTCGAGCAGCGGCACGAGATCGAGCTCGAGGGGTCCGGCGCCTGGCGAGACCTGGGAGTCGAGTTCGAGCAGCACGGTGATGTCGGACGGAGCCCGAGTGAAGCTGACGATGTAGCGGGGCAGTGCGTCGGGACCGAAGGTGGCATGCAGCTCACGGATCACCCGCATCGTGCTGCGTGCTTCGCGGGCATGGCGTTCATCGGTGGCGGAGGTCAGCGGCCCCACGGCGGCTCGGTGGACGTCGGCATGCTGGCGCACCTCGAGTGCGGCCAGGTGGAAGCCGAACGTCTCGACCTGCCATGCGAAGTCCTGCACTTCACCCCATGCGACGCGAGCGGCGCCGTGCGATCGGAGTGCGTCCTGGATGGCGCGCAGATCCACAAGGAGCTGCGACGGGTCGTCGTATCCGCCATGGCGCTGGCCGCCGGTGTGGGTGAGCCGTCGTCGGGTCCTGTCGACTCGCTCGCCGATGATGCCGAACGCCTGTCGGTATGGCTGCCCACCGAAGCGTTGCTCCAGATCGGCGCGAAGCTGCGGAAACGGCTTTGCCCAGGATGCAACCCGATCAGCGAAGTCGGGCGCCACCTGCGCACGCTCGGTGTCGAGCGCGATCGTCTGCTGCAGACGATCCGCCACGCTCCGGTACCCGCGAAGGACATGATCGGCCTGGATGCGGAGCGTCGTTCGGGTGACCTGCGCGGTGACTCCCGGATGCCCGTCGCGGTCCCCGCCGATCCACGACCCCCAGCGCAGGAACGCCCGCGCCGCCGGTTGCCGGGATCCGCTCACGTCGTCCCGGTGGTTGCGGTCGAGCAGGGCGGCGTCGAGTGCGCGGTACACCTGAGGCGTGACGCCGAACAGGGTCTGATCGAAGAAGACCATCGCCGCCCGGACCTCGTCCAGCGGCGTCGGACGGTGGCGGCGCACCTGGTTCGTCTGCCACAGGACGGTGATCTCCTCACGCATTCGGCGCCGCAGATCACGATCCTGGCGGCGCGTCAGGCGAGGATCGTCGAAGCGGTCGAGCAGCCGATATAGCCTCCGCTGGGCGACCAGCACGGTGCGGCGCCGTGCCTCCGTGGGATGAGCGGTGAGGACCGGACGGAGGAGCAGCCGGTCGAGCAGGGCTCGGAGACCTGGCGCGCTCAGCTCCGACCGGATCAGCTGGGCGATGGCCTCGCCGATGCTCTCCGGCAGCGTGCCGCGGCGCTCGCGTCGCCAAAGCATGCGCACTCGATGCTTTTCTTCCGCGAGGTTGATCAACAGGAAGTAGGCGGTAAATGCTCGGGCAACCGCGAGCAGCTCGTGAAGCGGGTGGCCGTCGAGCGTGGCACCCGAGTCGGGATGGGTCTGGCTGCCGGCTCGCTGGCGGATGGCGGCTCGACGCAGCTGCTCGACGAGCTCGAAGAGGGCGTCGCCCTCCTGCTCGGCGATCACCTGTCCGAGGAGAGCCCCAACCAGCTTGACCTCGCGGGCCAGTGGATCCCGAGCGCCGGCACTGCCGATACCCTTGGGCTCTGCCCGCCGCGCGGCTTCGACGGCCCTCGTAGGCGGCACGCGGTCCGTCCGCTCAGGCGAGAACCCGGGCGATGCCTCCGGGTGCGTAGTGCGGCTGATCCGCGCAGGCGACGATGCAACCTCGGGCGTCGCGGTTCTCACGACCTGCGTAGTGCCACCAACTGTCGTCGGCGTGGCGCTCGAGGCGGCAGCCGCATGTGACGCAGGTGATCGGCGCGGGCCGGCCGTCGCGCACGGAGAACATCCTGGTGTCGCGCGCGCGTGTAATCGGTTCGGCGGATTCCATGGCATTGAGCGTATGCCCCTCGCCGGTGTTGGTCAGCGCTGCGGCGGTGACGGTTGGATTGCGAGATGGTTACAGCGCCCATGGCGCGGGCCGCTATGCGCTCGCCGCCACCTCCCTGCGTCGAGCTGGCAGGCACCCTCGAAGGAGATCGGTCACCTGATCCCACTCGACCAGGAACGCGTCGTGTCCCTTGTCCGAGGCGATCTGCCGGTAGGAGGCGTCGACCTTCGCGGCGAGTGCAGCGTTCACCAGGGCGTGCACCTGGCGCGGGCCGTACAGGATGTCGCCGTCGATTCCGACGCCCGTCAGGGCGACGCCGGCCTCACCGAACACGCGCAACGCCTCGACCACGCCGCCGCGCCCGCGCCCGATGTCGTGGGCATTCATGGCCCCCGCGAGCGCCGCGTACGAGCCTGCATGGAACCGCTGGCGAAGCTTCCGGCCCTGGTGCTCGAGGTACGAGCCAATGCCCCTCCGCGTGTCGAAGTCGGCCTCCGAGCGGTAGGTGGTCATCGCCAGCTGGCGGGCCAGCTCCAGGCCCCGATCGGGATCCAGCTCGAGCATCTGGAGCTGGATGTGGTTCCAGCCGGCGGCCAGATTGCCGACGACCGCCGGCGCCGCGATCGGCATGACCGCATCGACCGCCATCGGGCGTTCCATTCCCACCTCGAGCGACACCATGCCGCCCAGAGACCCGCCTGTGACCAGCTCGAGCCGCTCGACGTTCAGGGCATCCAGCGCAGCCCATTGAGCTCGAGCCATGTCGCGCGGCGTGATCGGCGGGAAGTCGACCACCTCGCGCGGCCCGGTCGTGCCGTAGCACGAGCCGAGCAGGTTGAGGCAGATGACCTGGTGCCGGTCGGTGTCGAGTGCCTTCCCAGGGCCGATGAGTGGCTCCCACCAATCACCGGCCGCGTCGGCCGACCCCGTCAGGGCATGGATTACCAGTACGGCCGAGGGTCCCGGCGGGCCGTCCCTGCGGTAGGCGACCCGCAGGTCGGGCAGGGTCACGCCGGCTTCGGTCCGGAAGGGACCGAGGCGCAGCGGTGGCTCCCGAGGACTCAAGGGCAGCAGGGTCATGCGGTGACCCCTGCTCGGACGGCGACGGCGAGCGCCTGGTCGAGGTCAGCGATGATGTCATCGAGCGCCTCGATGCCGACGGACAGGCGGACCAGCTCCGCCGTCACGCCTGATGCACGCTGTTCCTCCGCGCCGAGCTGCTGATGGGTCGTCGAGGCGGGGTGGATGATGAGCGACTTCGCGTCGCCCACGTTGGCCAGCAGGCTGAACAGCTTCACCGAGTCGATCAGCGAGCGGCCGGCGTCCACGCCGCCCCTCACGCCAAAGGTGATGATGCCGCCCGACCCGCCCGCGAGATAGCGCTGCGCGTTCTCGTAGGTCGGATGCGTCGGCAGGCCGGGGTAGCTGACCCACTCGACGCGATCGTCCGCCTCCAACCACTTCGCGACCGCAAGGGCGTTCGCGCTGTGCCGCTCGATTCGCAACGGCAGGGTCTCCAGGCCCTGGATGAAGAGCCACGAGTTGAATGGCGAGAGCGCCGGGCCGATGTCGCGCAGCAGCTGGACCCGGAGCTTGATGATGAACGCCAGCGGGCCGAACGCGCCGGTGTAGCTGACCCCGTGGTAGGACGGATCCGGCTCCGTGAAGTCTGCGAAGCGCGGGCTCGATGCCCAGTCGAACGCCCCGCCGTCGACCACCACCCCGCCGATCGAGGTCCCGTGCCCGCCGATCCACTTCGTCGCGGAGTGGACGACGATGTCGGCTCCGTGCTCGATCGGCCTGGCGATGATCGGCGCAAAGGTGTTGTCGACGATGAGCGGCAGCCCAAGCCGATGGGCCGTGGTGGCGATGGCGGCGAGATCCGGCACGTCGAGGCGCGGGTTCCCGATGGTCTCGACGTAGTATCCCTTCGTGCGCTCGTCGGTCGCCGCCTCGAAGGCCGCCGGATCATTGCCCTCGACCCAGCGGACCTCGATGCCGAAACGCGGCAGCGTGTACGCGAACAGGTTGTACGTACCGCCGTACAGGCTGGTGGAGCTCACGATGTTGTCGCCCGCGCGCGCGAGGTTGAGGATGGTGAGGGTCTCCGCAGCCTGGCCGCTGGCCAGCCCCAGGGCCGCGACGCCGCCCTCGAGCGCGGCGAGGCGCTGCTCGAAGACGTCGGTGGTGGGATTCATGATCCGGGTGTAGATGTTCCCGAACTCCTCGAGTGCGAAGAGCCGGGCGGCGTGTCCCGCATCGGTGAAGGTATATGAGCTTGTGGCGTAGATCGGGACGGCTCGCGCCCCGGTGGTGGGATCCGGCTGCTGACCGGCATGAAGCGCCAGGGTCTCGGTCAGGAAGGCGCGTTCGGGGGTTCCGTTGCCGTTGGTGTCGCTCATCTTGAGATCGGTCCTTCTGATCGACCACGGTGGGGAACGAGGCCACGCTGTGGTCGATGCGACGCAGCCCCGGCGGGTCGGGTGGGCGGCTGATCCGCGTCGCTGAAGGGAAATGAAGAGACCGCACCCTGACGAGAGAGGTGCGGCCCCGATCCGGTCCTCCGGCCCTGAGTGCGCTTGCGCGGCTAGCTCAGGCCGATGCCTCCAGGCGGCGGGGCCGCCAGGGCATACACATGGTCGTGTAGTGCGGGACGTGGTGATCGGGATACATCTGTTCCGACCGTAACAGGGCTGTCAACGATTGCAGGTGGGTTGCGACGGAACGCCCCGGACCCGGCACCGATCTGCAATGGCGCCGACGCTGACATGGGGTCCAACCGCGACGAGCATGGGTCGCGTACCCGTGTAGAGGCCAGCTGCAGCGATGATCGTCGAGCGTCTTCGGCCAATCGAGGCGCCGCTGTACGACCCACGGGACGAGCACGACGCCTGCGGAGTCGGCTTCGTCGCCGACCTGGTTGGCCGCCACGTGGCGCACACCGTGCCCATGGCACTCGAGGCTCTCGCGGCGCTCGCTCACCGGGGCGCGCGCGGCGCCGATGACCTCACCGGCGACGGGGCGGGTATCTCGATCCCGATCTCGTCCAGGTTCCGTTCTCGCCTCCTGGCGGAAGCTGGAGTTGCGACGCACGCGCGCCGCAGGGTGGCTATCGGCATGTGCTTCCTGCCTCCATCCGCCGTCGACGACGGGATGCGGCTGATCGAGGACCGAGTGGCATGGGCGGGCCTTGCCGTGGCCGGCTGGCGGTCGGTGCCCGTACGGTCAGAGCTTGTCGCGCTCCGCGCGATCCATACCACGCCGGCCGTCTGGCAGGCGATGGTCGTCGGCGGACAGGCGGTGTCCGCCACGAGCTTCGTGCGCCGGCTGGCAATGGCACGCCGCTCGGTGCAAGCATGTGCACGCGTCCGCCCCGAGCTGGAGGACCTCTCCATGCCGTCGCTCTCCGCGGACACGGTCGCATACAAGGGACTCTTCGTCGGCAACGAGCTCGGCCGATTCTACGAGGACCTGCAGGCTCCGGACCTCGACGCGCGATACGCCGTCTTTCATCAGCGATACAGCACCAATACCTTCCCCTCGTGGCGGCTGGCGCAGCCGTTCGGCTATCTCGCGCACAACGGCGAGATCAACACGATCCGCTCGAATCGAGAAGCCATGCGAGGGCGACGCCGAAGCCTGGGCAGGGCGAGATGGGCGCGACAGCTGGTCGAGGCGGCCCCGCTCGTCAGCGAGCATGGATCTGACTCCGAGTCGCTCGACGATGCCGTCGAGCTTCTCATCCTCTCCGGCATGCCGATCGACCAGGCGCTCGGAGAGCTGGTCCCGCCCGCGCCTGGTCTTGGCGGGACCGATCGACCCGGGTTGGCGAAGTGCGAGCCGTGGGACGGGCCGGCGGCGCTCGTCTTCGCCGATGGTCGCCGCGTCGGCGCCACCCTGGACCGAAACGGGCTTCGCCCCCTCGCCCTGGTGACGACGCGCGACGGGCTGGTGATCGCCTCTTCCGAGGCGGGGAGCGTCGAGCTGTCGGCTGACCGAGTTGTCGCACGGCACCGCCTGGGCCCGGGCGAGATGGTCGTCGCCGATACGCTCACTGGCCGCTTCGTGGGTCCGACCACCGAGCGGCCACGAAGCTCGAGCGTGACCGGCGTTCCCTTCGTGGTGCCCCAGGCCGCCCCGTCGCGAACCAGCGAGCCGCGAGAACGGGTCGCCATCGGCCTGGACGCCGAGATCATCCGCCAGGTGGTGCGACCGATGGCAATCGAGAGCCGCGAGGCCACCTGGAGCATGGGCGACGACATTGCGATCGCGCCGCTCGCCGCCCGGCCGAGGCGTGTCTCTGCCTTCCTTCGTCAGGCGTTCGCGCAGGTGACGAATCCGGCCATCGACCCTGATCGCGAGCGCGCCGTCATGTCGCTGCGCATGGCCGTCGGCCGTCAGCTCGCGCTCTTGGACGAAGCCGGCCCTCCGGCGGTGCTGATCGAGGGTCCCGTGCTGGACGCGGCGGGCTGGCACTCCCTGCTGTCACAGATCGGCGCACCTCGCGTCGCGATCCTCGACGCCACGTGGCCGGCCAGGCGAGGACCGAGTGGAGTCGCCTTTGCTCTCGGGCGCCTGGGCCGCCAGGTCCGCTCGGCCGTGCGTCGGGGGGCTCATCTGATCGTGCTCTCCGACCGGGCCGTGAGCCCGACGCGGGCAGCCCTCCCCCCGCAGGTGGCGGTGGGACGGGTCAACCAGGAGCTGGTCGGCGGTGGCGTCCGCTCTCGATGCGACGTCGCGATCGAGTGCGGTGAGTGCTTCGACGTTCACGACGTCGCCATGCTGCTCGCGGCAGGCGCATCGGCCATCCATCCAT
>JBHENV010000050.1:0-3348 GCA_046261895.1 Candidatus Limnocylindria bacterium | reverse complement strand
CTCGGCGGAGGTGCTCCGCTGGCGGATGACCGACGTGCTCTCGCGTGAGGCGAAGGCACGCGTCGATTACGTCAGCGTGGCCGATGCGTCCAGCCTCGCCGAGCTGCAGCGGGTGACCGGGCCGGCACTGGCGCTCATCGCCGTGGGCATCGGTCGCACGCGGCTCACCGACAACATGCCGCTGGCCTGGGACGTGGCGTGACGTTCTTGCCCTAATCGCCTGGACGGCGCCCGAAGGTACTAGCGGCCGTCCGCCGTGCTCGCCGTATGATCGGCCCGTCACCGGCGACGGCGGCCCCACGGCCGCGTTCCGTTGCTGGTGCACTGGGAGGCCGGCGGGTGCCCACGCCCGGTCTCCCTCCACGTTCCTCTACAGCCGCGCGAGCAGCGCATCGATGTCGATCGCACCGCCCACCAGGTCGATGATCGTCGCGATCTTCTCGCCGTCGGTCGCATGCGTCTTGACAAGGATCTCGTCCACCGCCTGCGCGGTGCGGTAGGTGTCGGTCTCGACCAGATAGCCGAACAGGTCGGCGTCGCGCAGCGCGGCCATCAGCTGGCCCGAGGGCCGATACCCCCCGCTCAGGACGACGCCGCTCACCAGCGGGACACCCCCCGCTCGCCCGTTCGCATCGAGCGCCGCCCGGAGGAGATCTTCGCGATCACCGGGAGTGATCAGCAGCGTCCGATCCGCGAGATGGCCGATCGCGTGCCCAGCCTGCATGGCGCCGATTGCCACATGGCCGATCGTGCGTCCGGGCTCTGCGCGGCCGGAGAGCAGCTCCCCATCCAGGTGGGTCACGATCAGCTCGAGCGACGGGTTCGCCAGGAACTCCGAGTACGGGATGCAGCCGAGCAGGTCGATCCCGTGCATCGCAAGGCCGCGCGTCAGGAGGTCCGGCAGGTGGGGATGCGAGTCGACGTCCACCTTGTTGACGACCGCGCCGATCACCTCCACGCCATGTGCCACGAAGAGGGCCCTGTTGAGGACGATCTCGTCGATCGGCCGGCCGACGCCGCCCTCGCTCACGATGATGACCGGCGCCCGGAGCAGGGCCGCGGCCCGCGCGTTCGACAGACCGATCACGGCGCCGACGCCGGCATGGCCCGTCCCCTCGATGACCACCAGGTCCTTGTCGGTCGCCACTCGTCCATGGGCGGCGCGCACCAGCTCCTCGAGGTCATCGCCGATGCGGCCCATGATGAAGTCGCTGGTGAAGCCGCGAGGCAGGGTCACCGGGCTCATGTCGTTGAGCGCGTCCGGGAGGCTGAAGACGTCCTGCATCAGGACCGCGTCCTCGTCCGCCCGGGTCCCGTCCACCACCAGGTAGCGCTGCCCGACCGGCTTCATGAACCCGAGCCGCAGGCCGCGCTCCCGGATCGCGGCGATCAGGCCCAGGCTGGTCGTCGTCTTGCCCCGGTTCTGCCCGGTCGCGGCCAGGAAGACCTGCCTGGAGCTCATCTCATGCTCAACCTCGAAACCGCCAATACCAATGGTGTCGACGTGGAGCGTCCAGCATCGGCGACGTCACCATGAAACCTGTTGATATCTCTGTCTTGGACGCGTGGCAACGCCGAGCCAACCACCGAACGCCGATGTGATCGGTGGATGGAAATTCGTGGTCTACGACCGGCTCTTGGTGCGTCGCTCCACGAGCTCGACGCCTTCTCGCAGGCGGCTGACCAGGTCGGCCTCCAGCATGTCCGGCTCGAGGTGCTCCCCCAGCCGCTCGAGCATGTCGGCGGCGACGCTGAGCAGCACGTCGACATCGGCGATGAAGAACTGGGGCTCGTTGTTGTAACGGACCAGGGTCAGGCGGCCCTGGAGCGTGAGGCCGGCCTCGGTGTGCGAGAGCTGCGTTCCGAAGTTGTGGCCCTGGATGCCGTCGGGGTTGTTGAGGAAGTTGAGCGCGTTGTCGATGACCAGCCCGAAGCGCGCTCGCCAGCTCACCAGCCGCTCATGGACGTCCGGCGGCAGGCCCATCTCCCCCAGCTCCTCGAAGACGCCACGGTCGACGGTGAGCAGCCCGACCAGCGTCGAGCCGGCGCGTCCGCCGAGCATGACCTGGAGCGATCGCTCGAGCGTGAACACGTCCGCATCGAAGCGCGGGCTGGTCGTCACCTCGGCCAGCAGGTCCTCGACGTTGTCGAGCTGGCCGGGGTCCGCGAGCGCGTTCGCCAGGTTGTGGATCTCCTCCCGGAACAGGAAACGCTCTTCATGATCGAGCATGGGACTGCTCCTCTCCTGGCTGGACCGATCTCCGGCGGCAGCTGCGCGGCCCCGGGCCCCATCGGTCTGATCTGGCTCTATGGGTAGAGGCCTCGGAGCATCGTCGCCTCGGCGACCCTGGCGACCGCGACCATGTAGGCGGCCGTCCGCATGTCGACCTCGTGCCGCTCGCTCATGTCGTGCACCGCCCCGAAGGCTCGGTCCATGATTCCCTTGAGGCTGTCGTTGATGCGGTCCTCGGTCCAGAAGAAGCTCTGCATGTCCTGGACCCATTCGAAGTAGCTGACCGTCACACCGCCGGCATTGCACAGGATGTCCGGGATGAGGAAGACTCCGCGGTCGTGCAGGATGGCGTCCGCCTCGGGGGTCGTGGGACCGTTCGCCGCCTCCGCGATGATTCGGGCCCTGATGTTCGCCGCGTTGTGTCTGGTGATCTGGTTCTCGAGCGCGGCGGGGACCAGGATGTCGCAGTCGACCTCGAGGATCTCCCGGTTCGTCACCTCGTCCGAGCCGGGGAAGCCGACGACCGTGCCGTGCTCGCGCTTCCAGGCGCTGACCCTGGCCGGGTCGAGTCCCGCAGCGTTGTGGATGCCGCCGCTCGAGTCGCTGACGGCGACGATCGTGGCGCCCTCGGCCTTGAGCAGCGTGGCGGCGATGCTGCCGGCATTGCCGTACCCCTGGATCGAGACGCGCGCGCCGACCAGCGGGACTCCCAGCGCGGGCGAGGCCTGGAGCAGGGTGAACACCGCTCCGCGGGCGGTCGCCTCGTTCCGGCCGAGCGAGCCGCCGATCGATATCGGCTTGCCGGTCACCACGCCGGGGATCGTGTAGCCATGATGCATGGAGTAGGTGTCCATCATCCACGCCATCGTCTGCGCGTTGGTGTTCACGTCCGGTGCCGGGATGTCGCGCGTCGGCCCGATCAGCGGGCTGATCTCGGTCGTGAAGCGCCGCGTCAGTCCCTCCACCTCGTGCGTGGACAGCTTCTTCGGGTCGACGATCACGCCGCCCTTGGCGCCGCCGTACGGGATGTTGACGCACGCGCATTTCCAGCTCATCCACATCGCCAGCGCGCGGACCTCGTCGAGTGTCACGTCCTGGTGATAGCGGATGCCGCC
>JBHENV010000049.1:0-4101 GCA_046261895.1 Candidatus Limnocylindria bacterium | reverse complement strand
GCAGATCGATGCGTTGTCGGACGAGTACACGGTTGTGGCGTGGGATGCGCCAGGGTGCGGGCGGTCGTCTGATCCAAAGCCGACCTTCCGCTTGCCTGACTACGCCGACTGCCTGGCCGACTTTGTCAAGGCGCTCGATCTGCCTCAGCCCCACGTGCTCGGCCTCTCCTTCGGCGGCGCCCTCGCGCTGCAGTTGTTCGCTCAGCACCCCGCGGTGCCGCGAACGCTCATCTTGGCCGGGGCCTACGCCGGGTGGGCAGGGTCACTCCCACCGGACGAGGTTGACCGCCGGCTCGCCCGGCTCGCCGCCGACATGCAGCGGCCACCTGAGGAGTGGATACCCAGCTACCTCGCGGGGCTGCTCACCGACGCGGCCCCGCCCGAAATGGTCGAGGAGGTGACGTCCCTCATGTCCGGTGTCCGCCCCGCCGCCAACGAGGCGATGCTCCGGGCTATGGCTGAAGCCGACCTGAGGGACGTCCTGCCTCGCGTCGACGTGCCAACGCTGCTGCTCTACGGCGACCAGGACGTCCGCTCACCCGTCGACGTCGGCCGAGCCCTGCACGAGGGCATCCCCAAGTCCAGCTTCGTCATCCTGCCCGGCGTCGGACATCTCAGCAATGTCGAAGCTGCCCAGCAGTTCAACCGCGAGGTCCGGTCCTTCCTCGAGAGGAACCGGGA
Source organism: Candidatus Limnocylindria bacterium (assembly GCA_046261895.1). Classification (GTDB taxonomy): domain Bacteria; phylum Chloroflexota; class Limnocylindria; order QHBO01; family QHBO01; genus JACDBZ01. The sequence continues at coordinate 3,420 of JBHENV010000049.1, read as the reverse complement.
CTGAAACCGACAGCGCAGCCATCGCTTTCGGCTCGCTCGCTCTCCTTCAACCGTTCGATGCCTCGCCGGTCCGTTGTTCTGGCGCGGAAGAGCAGCGAGCAAAGCCATCGATCGGTACGCATGCGATAAGACCAACGGCCAGCGGGGCCGAGAAGTGGGAACGTGACGGTATGCGGCTCCAGGTGCAGGAACTGACGAGATGACGCCTGTCCCGCGCACGCGTGCACAACGAAGGTCGGACGCATTAGCGACATTGGCGGCGACGCACGCCGATGTGTGGGTGGCATCAGCTAGCAAGAACGACATCCCCCACCTTGTCCCGCTGTCGTTCGCATGGGACGGGGAGCATGTCATCTTGGCAACAGAGGCGGCAGCGGCAACGACTCGGAACATTCGGAAGTCGGGCCGTGCTCGTCTCGGCTTCGGCACGACGCGGGACGTGGTGATGGTCGACGCGCGGCTCATCAGGATGGTTTCAGACCCAGCCAGCGAACCGGTAGTCGCTGCGCGGTATGCCGACCAGGCCGATTGGGACCCACGAGAGGCCGCCGGCGGCTTCGCGTACCTGCTTCTCCGCCCCGATCGGATCCAGGTGTGGCGCGAGGACAACGAGATCCAAGGCCGCACCGTCATGCGCGACGGCCAGTGGCTTACATGAAACGGCAGAGCACCTAATCGGCGTGCGGGGTCTCGCCGAAGGCTGCGGCGCGTGCCTCGTCGATCGTGGTCTCGACGGTGCCTGTCAACGGTCCTTCGAGCTTCTGGGCCATCAGTTCCTCCTGATCTCTCGATGATGAGTTCCCTGGACGGAGCCGCCAATCACAGGAAGGTGAGGTCGACGTCTTAGCCGGCTAGCGCTGGCAGCGAGGGCGTCGAAGGCCTCCCGGTCGAGATGGCGGCGAGCCTGGCGGGCCGATCGCTGAGCGGCGAACCCGTCGGCCACGTCGCCGATCTGGGCGACGACGGAGCCTATTCATGCCGTCGCACAGCAGGCGTCCGCCGGTGCCGCCGGATCGCTCGTGCAGCATCCGACGGTGTCGTCGCTGGCGCTCGGCTCGGGGTCGTCGGCGAGGACCGTGTAGAACTCCCAGCCGCCGTGGGGGACGTCGGGTGCGGTGATCCACACCTTGTCCTGAACGGCGTGGCAGCAACGCTCCTCACTGGACGACCTGGTCTCCAATCCGGCGGCAGCGAAACGGGCGGTGGCGGCGGCGACCTCGTCGGTGGAGGGAGCCTCGACACCGAGATGGTTCAGCGCCGAGGCGGCGCCGGGGTTCTCGAGCAACACCAGCTTCAACGGCGGGTCGGCGATCGCGAAGTTGACGTAGCGGGCCCGACGCTTGGCCGGCTCGACCCCGAAGAAGTCACGGTAGAACCGTGTTGCTTCCTCCAAGTCGGTCACATTCAGGGCGAGTTGCACTCGGCTCGTGGCCATCATCGTCTCCTCGATCAACGGGTCCAGGACGTCGACGACGTCTGCTGGCGGCACCGACATCTCGATGTCGATCACCTAGACGATCGGCCCACCGAATGGACGCACGCGGCCACGCGACTGCGTCCTACGGCGATGTCGTTCGTCAGTACTACTGTCGACACTCGGGAGATGACCGATGACATGCCCGCCCCACCTCGAATCCGATCGAGCCCCGGCCTCGACGCCGGACTGGGCGAGACCGCCGCTCGCCTGCGAGCGTTCATCGCCAGACGGGTCGATGACCCTCACATCGCCGAGGACATCACCCAAGACGTACTTACCCGCAGCCTCGCCGCGGGCGCTCTCGATACCGTCGACAACCCGACGGGGTGGCTGTACCAGGCGGCGCGCAACGCCGTCATCGACCATTACCGGCTGCGTCGGCGACACCAGCCGCTCGACCACGGCGACGAGCGCTGGGCCGAACCCGATCCCGGTGACAGCGGACCCAATGAGGCGACCCGCGAGCTGGCCCGCTGCCTCCAACCCCTCGTCGATCAACTCCCATCGATCTACCGCGACGCGCTGACCCGCGTCGACCTCCACGGCGATACCCACCAACAGGCCTCCGCCGCCCTCGGCATCTCGGTATCCGGCATGAAGTCACGCGTCCAACGCGGCCGCCAACAGCTCCGAGATCTCCTCGCCACCTGCTGCGTCGTGCAGACCGACCGCACCGGCGCGATCCACTCCTACGAACACGATGACAACCGCTGCGCCGCCAGCTGCCAGTAGCCGTCGGGGGCACACCAACGGCGCCCCGTCGATCTCGTCCACACCGCCAACCGCGGCGTCGATGGTCCCGGACGCGGAAAACCGCTCGTGCGAAGCAGGGCTGGCCCAATTCCCTTGGCGCCGAACTTAATGAAGCCGATGGCGGCGCGCGGGTTGCGGGCCAGCAGCTTCAGCACTTGGGGCGGTGTGGGTGGGATGTTGACGCCCAGCAGAGGAAACGCCGGCGGCTCGAGCAGGACCAGTGAGCGCAGGAGCTCGGGATAGCGGTGGGCCAGAACTAGGCCACCGAAGCCGCCCGGCGATGAGTGGCCGACCAGGTGGACGGGTGCCAAGTCGAGCTCCTTGATGAACGACGCTAGATCCTTGACGAACGTGTCCAGCGTGATCTCCTCGTCCGGCTCGAGCTTCCGGTTGGGCCACGCGCCCGGCAGCTCAGGGCGATGGTCCTGAGCTGGCTGCGAAGGCCGGCATCTGGAGGTCCCACGCCGGGTAGTCGCCGACGCCGCCGTGCACGAAGACGACCGGCTGCCCCCGGCCATGGTCGATGTAGGCCAGCTCGGTCCCGTTGATCGTTGCCGTCACGGCCAAGGTGAGCTCCTGATCGTTCTTTCAGCTCGCGACCGCGCACAGCGCCACGCACGGCAGCTCGTAGCCACCGCCGTCGACTGCGAAGCGGCGGAGCGCGTCCTCGACGTCGGCCCGGACCGCGGTGCGCTTGTACTCGCCCAACCCCTGGAGGGCCAGCCCGACCGGGCCGGCGGTGTCGCCGATCAGGCCCAGGTAGTGGTCGGCGTCGGCGACGACGAACCTCCCATGGACCTCCTCGAGCCGCACCTCGGTGAATCCCGCTTCGCGCAGGAGGCCCTCGACCCGCTCCGCGCTCGCCATGCTGAACGGTCCGGGGGCGGGTGGCGGAGGAGGGGGCGGGATGTGGCCGCGCTGAGCGAGGCTGATGCCGGCGATCGCGATCCACGGGTTCCGCTCCATCGCGCCCCAGACGGCCAGCGCCACTCGGCCGCCCTGGCGCAGCACTCGCCGCGTCTCGGCGAACGCCGCCGCGGGATCTGGCATCAGCATGTAGCCAAACCGGCAGAGCACGCCGTCGACCGAATCGTCGTCGAGCGCGATGCGCTCGGCGTTGATCACCCGGTAATCGACGTTGCTGAGGCCGAGCTCGGTGCCGCGGCGACGGGCGGCGGCGAGCATCGCCG
>JBHENV010000048.1:0-13738 GCA_046261895.1 Candidatus Limnocylindria bacterium | reverse complement strand
CGCTGCTCGTGTACGCGTACCAGTCGGATGGCGTCCTGGCGGTGGGCGCGATGACGCTGCTGCGCTCTCTTCCGGCAGGCATCCTGGCGCCAGCGCTGAGCGCCATCGCCGATCGCCTGCCTCGGGCGCGCGTGCTGCTGGCGGTCCACGTCGGGCGCGCGTCGATGGTGGCCATCGCCGCCTTCGGTGCCATCGCCGATGTGGCACCGGCGATCATCCTCGCGGCCGTCGCGGCGGAGGGTCTTCTGGTGGGGCTCCACCGCGCCACGACTCTCTCCCTCATGCCGGCGCTGGCGCGCTCCCCGGAAGAGCTCGTCGCCGGCAACGCCGTCATGAGCATGGGGGAGGCGCTCGGCGGGCTCGCCGGTCCGGTGACTGCCGGCCTCCTCCTCATGCTCGCCGGACCGGGCCTCGGGCTCATCGCTGCATCGCTCGCCCACGGGTTGGCGGCGGCGGCCGTCCTGTCGATCCACGTGATTCCCCTCCGGGTTATCCCGCCGGCGTCCCCGGCCGGCGGGCTCCGCACGATGCTGGGCGGTGTCGCGGCGCTCCGGCGCCACCCATCGGCCGGCGTGGTGATCGGTCTCTTCGCCAGCCAGACGCTCGTGCGCGGCTCGCTGACGGTCCTCGTCGTGGTGGCCGCGGTCGAGCTCCTGGGGCTCGGCCAGTCCGGTGTGGGCTACCTGACGTCGTCCATTGGCGGCGGCGGTATCTTCGGCGCGGTCTTCGCCATGAGCCTCGTCATCGGCCGCCCGTTATCCGCGCCGTTCGCCGTTTTCGCTCGCGCTGTGGGGGCTGCCGATCGCGGTGCTGGGAATCCTTCCGTACCCAGTCCTGGCGTTCGTTCTCCTGGCGGCAGTCGGCGCCGCCAACGCCGCGCTCGACGTGGCCGGCTTCACGCTCCTGCAACGGAGCGTACCGAACGCCGTCCGGGGCCGCGTGTTCGGAGCGCTCGAGGGGATCGCGGCCATCGGGGTCGCCGCGGGCGCCGCCATGGCGCCGCTGCTCGTCGAGCTGTTCGGGCTTCGGGCCGCGCTCATCGTCACCGGCGCGATCCTGCCGGTCGTGACGGTGGTGACCTACCCGTTGCTGCGCAGCGTCGATGCGGCCGCGGTGGTGCCGCATCGGGAGCTCGCCCTTCTCCGACGGCTGCCAATGTTCGCGCCGCTGCCGCTGACCATCATCGAGCAGCTCGCGCAGAGCCTGGTGCCGGTTCGCTACGCCACCGGCGAGCGGATCATCGAGCAGGGAGAGGCGGGGGACTGCTTCTACGTCATCGCCGTGGGCGCCGTCGACATCATTCACGGTGCTCGCGACATGGGGACCCTGCGAGGCGGCGACGGATTCGGTGAGATCGCCCTGCTCAGCGACCGACCGCGCACCGCCACCGTGATCGCTCGTGAGCCGATGGAGGGGTTCCGTCTCCCCCGCGAGGACTTCCTCGAGGCGGTGGCCGGCAGTCCGCACAGCATGAGCGCGGCCCAGGGTCTCGTGTCCCAGCGCCTGGCCGAGCTCGGCCACTGACCGGCACGGCCGAGCGACGCCTCGCGACTAAGCGAGCCACTTCCTGGTCCAATGCAGGCGACCACCCGCGTATCATGGACAAGAAAGCCCGAGCGTGGTCGTCCATGCAATCTCCCCTGTCCGTCGAAAATCCTTCCGGTCATCTCACGATGGCGGAGACCGACCGTCCAGTTCGCTCGTGGCCCGTCTTCGTCGGAGTCCTCGGAGGCTTCGTCCTTCTGAAGTCCGGTTATGCCGTCGCGCTTCGGCCCGGTGGGAAGGTCGAGATGCTCCTTGCCGAGCTCGCCGTGCGCGCGGATGGGGGCGCACCCCGTGAAGAGCTGCTGACCACGATCTGGCCCGGCTCGGATCCGCCTCTGGCCAGCCACTCGCTCAACGAGCTCGTCTCGAGCCTGCATCGGCAGTTCAGCGACGTCCTCGCAGGGGACGGGCCGGTCATTCGTGCGGGCGGACGATACCTGCTGAACATGTCGGCCGGCGTCGGGCTCGACATCGCGGCCTTCGAGGCGGCCGCCGACGCGGGGGATGCATCGTTGCGGTCGGGCGACGTCGACGCGGGCCGTCGGGCCTACGCCGAGGCCCTCGCTCTCTATCGCGGCGATCTTTGCATCGCGAGCGATGTCCGCCATATCGTCGACCGGGAGCGATTGCGAATGCGGTACCTGGGCCTCCAGTCGGCGCTCGCCGACTCGCTATTCGTGGAGCGCGACTACCGGGGCGCGCTGGAGCGTTCGCTGGACCTGTTGTCCCACGATCCCTGCCGCGAGGACGCGCATCGGCTGGTGATTCGGTGCCATATGCGTCTCGGCGAGCGGTCTCAGGCGCTGCGTCAGTACCAGTTGTGCCGAACCATCCTGCGCACCGAATTCGAAGCCGAGCCAGAGGCGGCGACGACTGCGCTGTACCACAAGGTGCGCCTGGATCCTGCCAGCATCTGACTGGGGTGTGATCCGTCCTTGATCGCGACGTGATCGTCGCTCGTGGCGGATGCTGTGCTGGATCTGACCGCACTTGGCATCGCATGGTGTGCGGCGGTCTGACGCAGGGCTGCCCGTCCGCTGGTATTAGTTCTCTGTCCGCAAAAGCGAGCAGCCGGATGACGGAGATGCCCGACGACCTCCAGAGCAGCAGACAGCTAATCGTCGTCGTGCGCCTCCTGTTGGGCACCGACTGGGAGCTGCGACACGGCGAGCTCGTCGACGTCGAGGAGACCTCCCGCGGGCGGTTTGCCGACTGGGACGAGCTCGTGCCGACCATCCGGGCGTTCGTCACCGAGGAGCGCGAGACCTCCACGGCTCGAGCGGCTAACTGAGCGAATCAGGAGAAGACCGATGCCAGCCGCGCTCACGTACCCGGGCGTCTACATCGAGGAGGTTCCGAGCGGCGTCCGGACGATCACCGGCGTGGCGACATCCGTCACCGGCTTTGTGGGATACGCGACGCGCGGGCAGGTCAATGTGCCGACGACGGTACAGAGCTTCCCCGAGTTCACGCGCAAGTTCGGAGGCCTGTCCGCGAAGAGCACGATGTCGTACGCGGTCCAGCAGTATTTCCTCAACGGTGGACGAGACGCGCTGATCGTCCGGGCCGCGCACCTCGCCGGCGCGGGGGCGAAGGCGAAGAAGGCCCGGGTCGCCGTCGGCGGAGCCGGAGCGAAGCAGCTGGTCCTCGACGCCGCGTCCGAGGGCGAGTGGGCCGATGACCTCCGCGTTCGGATCGACCACGACACAAGGCCAGAGGTACCGGGGCCCGCGACGCTCTTCAACCTGTCGATCAGGGACATTGGCACCGGCGCGGTGGAGGTCCTCCGCAACCTCTCCCCAAACGCCTCGCTGGCCGCCCTCGTCGAGCAGCAGTCGTCGCTCGTTCGCGTCGCCACGGCGCCCTCGGCGCGCCCGGATCGGCACGATCCGATCAATGCCGGTGACGACCCGTTCGATCCAGCCGTGCCAGCACGATTCACCGCATTCCCCGACACCGGCGCCGCCTCCGGCGAAGACGGGGCCCAGGTGGAGGCGGACCTCGTTCCGGCCGCCGACGACGGCACCGGCCTGTACGCGCTGGCCCGGGCGGACCTGTTCAACCTGCTCTGCATCCCGCCGATGTCGCCCGCGAGCGACACAGGAGCGGGTCGGGTCCTGACTACAGGGGCCAAGGGCAAGGCTGCCGCCTTCTGCGAGGACCATCGGGCGCTGTTCATCGTGGACCCGCACCCGGACTGGACCGCGCCATCCCAGATCACCGCCGGCACCATCCAGCTGAGCACGTATGTCGGCGGCATCGGCTCTGACGATCGCAAGAACGCCGCAATCTACTTTCCGTACCTGCGCGCGGCCGATCCACTCCAGGGCGACACGCCGGCCGAGTTTCCACCGAGCGGCGCCGTCGCCGGCGTCATGGCGCGGACCGACGCGACGCGTGGCGTCTGGAAGGCGCCTGCCGGGCTCGATGCCGGCGTCGCCGGCGTGCTCGAGCTGAAGGCGAAGCTGACCGACGGCGAGAACGGCATCGTCAATCCGCTCGGCGTCAACTGCATCCGGACCTTCCCGACGTCGGGCAGCGTGGTCTGGGGCTCGCGCACGCTCGCCGGTTCCGATGCCCTGGCGTCGGAGTGGAAGTACGTCCCGGTCAGACGGACGGCCCTGTTCCTCGAAGAATCGCTCTATCGAGGTACCCAATGGGTCGTCTTCGAGCCAAATGACGAACCGTTGTGGGCCCAGATCCGCCTCAACGTCGGCGCGTTCCTGAACGTGCTCTTCCGGCAGGGCGCCTTCGCTGGGACCACGCCACGCGAGGCGTACTTCGTGAAGTGCGACCGCGAGACCACCACCCAGGACCACGTCAACCTCGGGATCGTGAACATTGTCGTCGGCTTTGCGCCGCTGAAGCCCGCTGAGTTCGTCGTCATCAAGCTGCAGCAGATGGCCGGCCAAACGGGGAGCGTGTGATGGCCCAGTTCAGCGTCAACGTCCAGCGTTTCGACCCCTACAAGAACTTCAAGTTCCGGGTGAAGTGGGACGGCCGCTACGTCGCCGGCGTCAGCAAGGTCGGAGCGCTGAAGCGGACGACCGAAGTCGTCGAGCACCGCGAGGGCGGCGACCCCTCGTCCAGCCGCAAGTCGCCGGGCCGGACGAAGTACGAGGCGATCACGCTCGAGCGCGGCGTCACCCACGACACGGAGTTCGAGTCGTGGGCGAACCGCGTTTGGAACTTCGGTTCCGGGCTGGGGGCGGAGGTGTCGCTCAAGAGCTTCCGCAAGGACGTGCTGATCGACATGTACAACGAGGCCGGCCAGCTGGTCATCTCGTACAAGGTGTTCCGGGCCTGGGTCTCGGAATACCAGGCGCTGCCGGACCTCGACGCGAACGCGAACGCCGTCGCCATCCAGTCCATCAAGCTCGAGCACGAAGGATTCGAGCGCGACTACGAGGTGACCGAGCCGAGCGAGCCACAGTTCTCCGAGCCGTAGAGGCTGATCCGTGCCGGGGCTGACTGCGGGCGCCACGCTCGAACTGTGGGAGCAGGCCGACCACCTCCCACCGATCGAACGCGCGATCGTGCTCGCTGCCGCCGCCGATCCGGTCTCCGAGACCACCGCGGTCGCCCGTCTGCCGCTCGGCCGGCGCGACGGGCGGCTTCTGCACCTGCGCGCGGAGCTGACGAGCCGTCCGCTCGATGCGACGGCCGCGTGCCCGGCTTGCGGCGAACGTGTCGAGTTCGACGCCGATGCGGACGCGCTCGCGGCGATGGACGACGGGGCCCCGGCATCGGTGGCCGCGTCGCTCGAGGTCGACGGCTTCCGGGTGACGTGGCGGCCGCCCGACAGTGACGACGTCATGGCGGCGTCGGCGGCCGGCTCCGCCGGCGACGCGGAAGAGGTTTTGCTGGGGCGGTGCGTCTCGTCCGCGGCGGGACCGGACGGAGCAGTTGACCCGCCGGGGCTGCCGCGCGCGGTGCGCGACGCCGTCTCGCGGGCGATGGCCGAGGCCGACCCGCTGGCCGAGGTCGTCATCTCCCTCACCTGCCCGGCCTGCGCGACCACGTTCGACGCGGACCTCGACATCGCCGCCTTCGTGTGGACGGAGCTGCGGGCACGGGCGCGGCTAGCCCTCCACGAGGTCGCCGTGTTGGCCCGCGCGTTCGGGTGGACGGAAGCGCAGGTTCTCGCCCTGCCGGAACGACGTCGCCAGGCTTACCTCGACCTGGTGCGGGGCGAGTTCGCGTGAGTGCCTTTCTCGCCCGCCTCGCGGCCAGGGCCGTCGGCCAGGTCCCGGTTGCCCAGCCACGGTTGTCCAGCCTGTATGAGGCCTCCTCCGAACCGGAGGAGTCCCAGCACGGACTCGAGGTGATCGACGACAAGGTTGCTGTCGGACCCGAGTCCCCGGTGACGCCGGCCTCCGCCGATTCGCGGGGCGGCGACGCGACCTCCAGGGCGGTGTCACCGGCCCCAGCTTCGCGGACGGCAGCGGAGGCGATCCGCGATCCCGGGATGCAACGGACGGAACCGGCGGAGTCCCGCCAGCGCCAGGATGCGACCGGTCGCCCTGGCACGCGACGACCACGAACCGTCGTCGCGGACCAAGCTGCCCCGGACGAGAGGGTCCTCGCGTCCGATCCGGCCCCGGTTCCGCAGACGTCGCCGATCGTGCCCGCCGTGCCGCTGTCGGCCGCCACGCCCGTCCCGCGCCGGTCGCCAAACGACGCGATCCGCTCCGCGACCCCGTCGGCCCCGGAGCCGCCGGCGGTCCGGGTCCACATCGGTCGGCTCGAGATCCGCGCGAACCTCCCGGAGGCCGCGCCGGTGCGGCCTCCCGCGCGCCAGGTCCGCGAGGAAGCCGCCACGGGCGTTTCCCTTGCTGACTACCTCCGGGGTGCCAGATGAGCAGTCCGCTGGCCATCGGGGCGGTGAGCGCGGTGCTGCGGAACCTGCTCGACAACGGGATGGTCGACATCGGCCCGCCGCTCGGCTCCGTGAAGGTCACGGCGGTCGCCCCGGACATGGTCAAGGTTGACGACCCGAATGCGCCGCCGTCGGTCAACGTCTTCCTCTATCGGACCAGCCCCAATCCGGGTTGGCGAGAGGTCGACCTGCCGTCGTACGACGGGAACGGGACGCGGACCAGCAATCCGCCGCTCGCGTTGAACTTGCACTACCTCGTCACGGCCTACGGCAGCAGTGACTTTCAGGCCGAGATTCTGCTCGGCTACGCGATGCACCTGCTCCACGAGCGGCCGGTCATCGATCGTGCGGCGATCCGACGTGCCCTCGACCCGAGCCCGCTCGGCGCTTCGATCCTGCCACCGGCCTTCCAGGCGCTCACCGCGTCCGATCTCGCCGACCAGGTCGAGGCGGTGACCGTCACCCAGGAGCCGCTGGACACCGAGGAGATGTCGCGGCTCTGGTCGGCGATGCAGGCGCATTACCGGCCGACGGCCGGGTACCTCGTCTCGGTCGTGCTGATCCAGGCTCGCAAGCCGTCTCGCACGCCGCTGCCGGTCCTGTCGCGCGGCAAGGTCGACCAGGTGACAAAACGCGACCGCGGCGTCGTCGTCGAACCCAGCCTGCTACCACCGTACCCGACGATCGAGAAGATCGAGCCACCGCCGGGCCAGCCGGCCGCGCGACTGGGCGAGCCCCTGGCGCTGATCGGCCACCACCTCGACGGCACCTCGACGGTCGCCCGGTTCGCCCACCGGCTGATCGGCCCACACGAGATCCCGATCGGGGTGAGCGGGAGCGCGAAGCAGATCGACATCACGCTCCCCTCCGGCGCGGCGGCGGAGCTCGCCTGGCCCGCCGGGCTCTATACCGTCACCGTCTCCCTGATCCGGCCCGGTGACCCGGACCCGCAGAAGTCGAACCTGGCGGCGACGTTCCTCGCGCCGGAGGCGATCCTGCCGCCAACGAGCGTGACCCGCAACGCCACGACCCAGCGCGTGACGGTTGGCCTGGATGTCCGGCCGCAGGTCCGCGCGGCCCAGGAGGTCCGGTTGACGCTCGGCGGGCTCACGGCGATCGCAAATCCGCATCCCACGACGACCGCCTCCCTCACGTTCACCTTCGACAACGTCCCGCCGGGTGCGCAGTGGGTTCGGCTGACCGTGGACGGGGTGGAAAGCCTCCTCGTCGATCGAACCGTCGACCCTCCCGTGTTCGATCCGGGCCAGTCGATCGTGGTGCCGGCATGACGGTCCAGGTCGAACCGGCGGCGCGGGCCGGCGCCGCCGACGAGCCAGTTGTCGCGGATCGGGGCCGCGGGCGGCGGTCATCGCTCGTTGCGGACATCCACCGGATGCGTGCGGCTCTCGAGGCAACCCGAGACGGCGAACCGTCCGTGCCGGATGTCGCGACCCGCATGGACGAAGGCGAAGCCGAAGAGACCGCGGTCGATCGGCTCGGCAGGCTCTTCGGCCTGTCCCCGTTCGAACGGGAGCTCCTGCTCCTGAGCGCGGCGATCGAACTGGACGGCGACGTCGCGTCGGTCGCCGCTTCGATCCTCGGCGGCACGGACCCGCGGCCGACGTTCGGGCTCGCGCTTTCTGTCCTCGCGGGCGGTCATTGGGACGCGATCGCCCCGGCGTCTCCACTGCGATCGTGGCGCCTGGTCGAGCTGGGGCCCGGCCCGACCCTCCCGAGCCGGGCGATTCGCATCGACGAGCGGGTCCTCCACCACCTGACCGGGATCGAGACGATCGACGAGCGCCTGGACGGGATCGCGTTCGTGGGAAGCGGCACCGTGCCACTCGCAGCATCGCAGGTCCAGCTCGCCGCGGAGCTGACACGGACCGTGGCGACCGGCGATCCGACCATCGTGGCGCTGGATGGCGACGACGTCGATGCGCGGCTGGATGTCGCATGCCAGGCCGCCGCCGGGCTCGAGCTCGTGCCGCTCGTCGTCCGGCCAGCGAGTCTTGCGCCCGGCCCGGACCTCGCCGGCGTCGCCCGGCTGATCGACCGGGAGGTTGTGCTCCTCGGCGCGCTGCCGATTCTCGACGTCGACGATGAGGCCGACGGCGGGACTGCCGCCCTCCTCCTCGACCTGCTGGAGGCTCCGGTCATCATCGCGACCGGAGGAGCAGGCGGACGGTCACGGGACCGCCTCGTCGTTCGCCGGTCGGTCGGTCTGCCGTCCCCCGCGGAGCAGCGCCAGCTGTGGCGGTCTTGGCTGGGAGCGCCGCTTCCGGCGGAGGTTGACGCCGCCTTGGGGGAGATCGCCCAGCACTTCCGCCTGGGGGCCCGCGCCGTGGCCGGCATCGCGCGCGAGCTGGCCGTCTCCGGGCCCGAAGTGGCTGGGGCGGATCTGGCCGCGACCCTGCGGCGACTCTCCCGCGAACGCGCTCGTGTTCGGCTCGACGGTCTGGCCCAGCGAATCGATCCACGGGCCGGGTGGGACGACCTCGTGCTGCCAACCGGCCACCTCGAGCTGCTTCACGACATCGCCCGTCATGTTCGTCACCGGACCCAGGTCTACGAGCGATGGGGCTTCGCGGAACGGGGATCCCGCGGGCTGGGCGTCACGGCGCTGCTTGCCGGCGAGAGCGGGACGGGCAAGACGCTGGCGGCGGAGGTTCTCGCAGCCGAACTCGGCCTCGACCTGTACCGGATCGATCTGTCGGCGACCGTGAGCAAGTACATCGGCGAAACCGAGAAGAACATGCGCCGGCTGTTCGACGCGGCGGAGGCGAGCGGGGCGGTGCTGCTCTTCGACGAGGCCGACGCCCTGTTCGGGAAGCGCGGTGAAGTCAAGGATGGCCACGACCGATACGCGAACCTCGAGGTCGCCTACCTGCTGCAGCGGATGGAGTCCTACCGCGGCCTGGCGATCCTCACGACGAACCTCCGCAGTCACATCGACCGGGCATTTCTTCGCCGGCTGCGGTTCGTCATCCAGTTTCCGTTCCCGGACCGGGAGCAACGCGCCGACATCTGGCGGCGCGTCTTTCCCGCAGCTGCGCCGCTCGATGGGATCGACCCGGATGAGCTCGCCAAAATGACCGTCCCTGGCGGCTCGATCCGATCGATCGCGTTGTCGGCGGCATTCGCGGCCGCGGAGGACAGGACGCCTGTAACCCGCGATCACGTCATGCGGGCCGCGCGGGTCGAATACGCCAAGTCGGAGCGGTCACTGACGGACGCCGAATCGGGTGGCGGGCGATGAGCACACCCCGACCGAGGCTCGAGATCCGCGTCGACGAGGTCGTCGTTCGCGGGCTGCCGCCTGCGCAGGCCCGATCGGCCGTTGCGGCGTTGGAGGCGCGGCTCCGGGCGCTCGGCGAGGGATGGGTGGCGTCGGGGACGCCGATCCTACCTCGAGAGGAGGCCTTCCGGCGCACTCCGATCACCACCCCGAGGACCGCTAGCCCGGTCGCCGTTGGCGAATCCACCGCATCGGCCGTCTGGGCGACGATCGCCGGAGGCGAACGGCGATGACCGGCCAGCGCATGCCGGGTGGCCCGGTTCCACGGCGATCGGCTGTGCGCGCGGTCTCTCGGCCTCACGACCCGCAGGAGCGCGAGGCGGACCGGGCGGCCGACGTCGTCGGCCGCGGCGGGACGGTCGCCGGCTGGTCGTTCGGCGCGGTCCCGCTCACCGCCACGTCGATCGTCCACCGCCAGGAGGCCCCGAAGCCGAAGGGCGAGGACGAAAAGCTCAAGGAGGCGGCGCTCAAGGCCGGCGAGGCGGCGCTCGAAACGAAGGAAGGCAAGGCGGTCAAGGAACAGGTGCTCGCGGATCCGCTCGTGAAGACGGTGACCGACGCCGTCAGCACAACGCCGGGGAAGGTCGTTGCGGGTGCTGCGATCGTTGGCGGCGTCGGCGCGCTCGCGGCGACGGGCAAACCTCTGCCGTTCCAGGCGCCGGCGTTTCCGCTCGACCGGATCACGCCCGGACTGTCGGCAAAGGTCACGGTCGAGGGCCCGCTCAACGCTCCGACCTTCGTCGGGCTGACACTGACCTACAGGGAGCAAGGAGCCAAGGCCAAGGCAAAGCCCGACTCGATCGCCGCCGACACGGCCCGGCTCCGAGCGCAGCAGGAGATGTTCCGCCCCAAGAGCGAGAAGGACGCCGCGAAGAAGGCCGAGCAGGAGATGATCGATGCCTGGGTCCGATCCACGCTGCCGGGTCTCAAGTCCGGCGTCACGCTCCCGCTGCCGGTACCGACGGCGCCGGTCGAAGAGAAGCCGGTCCAGCGAGCGCCCGCCTCCACGTCGACTTCGGCGGCACAGCCGGGTCACGCGCACGTCGACGACGCCCTTGCTTCGCCCGGACGGCCGCTCGACCGGTCGACCCGCCGGTCGATGGAGGCTCGCTTCGGGTACGACTTCTCGCGGGTCCGCGTCCACGACGACGCGAGCGCGGCGAAAACCGCCGAGGGGATCGACGCGGCCGCGTTCACCGTCGGCGACCACATCGCGCTCGTGGGTGGTCACTCCGGAACGAGCGAGCGGCTGCTTGCGCACGAGCTCGCCCACGTCGTTCAGCAGGGATCGCGCGGGGCGAGGCTCCAGCGTAAGGCGGAGCCGGCGATCAGCGCGCCGTCGGATCCGGCGGAGCGGGAGGCCGACGAGACCGCCGATTGCGTGATCGCGGGGCTGCCCGCGACGCTCCGCGGAACGCCGGGCGGTGTCGCGGACGTCCAGCGTCACGAGGGGGACCACGGCGCCTCCCGCGACGACGATGTCTTCGAACGCCCGGAGCTCGATGGCGAGGAGAGCGACCAAGCCGCCAGCGACATCCAGGCCTCGCGGGAGGCTGCCGATCCAGGGGTCGCACCACCCGGCTTCAGCCAATCCCTGGCGGGCGCCGACGGCGGCCAGGCACTCCCATCCGGGCCGCGTCAGACACTCGAGGCCGCGTTCGACACGCCATTCCGCCACGTGCGGCTCCACCGTGGTGCGGCCGCCGGCCGTATGGCGGCCTCAATCGGTGCCGAGGCGTTCACCTCCGGGTCGCACGTCCACCTCGGTTCGCAGGCCCCGGATCCGTCGTCAGAGGCAGGGCTTCGGCTCCTCGCCCACGAGATGTCCCATGTTCGCCAACAGGCCGCGACGGGCACGGGTCAAGCCGGTCGCGTCCCGCGGGTCGTCCAGCGCAGCCGGGCCCTGTACTTCTCGACGCTTGGCAAGCAGCCGTACTTCCAGTACGCGGCAAAGTTCCACGCTGACCGGGCGTTCCCGGCCCCGGTACGCGTGTCGTCAGTGGAGGAGCTGATCGAGGACCTCGTGAAGCTCCCGAAACCCATCGAGAACGTCCGCCTCGTGAGCCATGCCGTTCCCGCCGGCATCATGCTGCCCTTGCTTCGTGGCGGCGCCCAGTCGCTCTTCCCCGCGGACCTGGCGCTCCAATCGCAGGCCGCGCTCGAAAGCGAGCTCGTGACCGAGCACCAGACCAACGTGAAGACGTCTACGGTGACGGCCCGCGACTTCCACGTCGTCCCCCGCGACTGGATTGCCGACGCGTACGGGCGGGTCGCGGGCGATGCGGCGACGAAACAGTTGCTCAAGGCCTGGAAGTTCCCCGACACGGTCGCCCAGGGCGGGGACCTTGAGACCCTCATGTGGTGGATCCTCGATCGCGAGCTGATCCTTGCCGAGCGCATGCAGAACGCGGCCAAGGGCAAGAAGAAGATGGGCCCGGTGTTCCCGGGTGTTCCGAACCGTGACGCGGTCGCGGCCATCCTGCAGCGGAACGCCGACATCTACAAGGACCGCGTCCGCGACCATCTCGTCGCGCGCGGCTACCCAGCCAAGGGGACGCCGGAGGACCGGAAGACCGGGGCGGCGGCGGCGGTCGCAGACTTCGTCACCAAGCTTCAGGCCGTGGCCTCCGACCTGATCGATGCGCGAGCCGTGGGCACCCAGTTCAACTTCGGCCAGCCGACCCAGCGCTATGGAACGGTCCAGGAAGCACTCCAGCGGGGAACCTTTCCGAACAACGTCCGCGCCGCGAAGGTCGCGATCCCCAACGCAATGCCGTTCGAGATCCGCGGCTGTCGGATCGGCCAGAACCCGGCCTGGCTGGAGCTGTTCCGCGACTTCTGGGGCATGGGTGCCGGAGCCACGAAAAAGAAACCCGACGTGAGTGCCCCGGACCTGCGGCACGGCTTCGGTGGCCACTCCAAGACGAACACCACCCACGAGTACCTCGAGGGCAAGCGCGGCCGTTTGATCATGGGTGGTACGTCGGAATTCGACTCACACATCGTCCACGCGAAATGAGCTCGATCTGATGACCTCGCTCTCGCCGCGGCTCCTCAAGGGCGGAATCGTCGTCGTCGATCCGGAGACGGCGGCCGTCCTGCGCGTGATCGGTCTCCAGTACAACCCGGACACGTTGTCGCGCACGCTGCAGCTCCAGGCGAGCGGCGGATCCGAGGGCGGCGACCGCTCTCAAGCGCTCCGCCTCCGCGGCGCTGCCGTCGAGACGATCAAGGTCGAGGTCGAGATCGACGCGACCGACGCGCTCGAGGATCCGGACGGCAACCGCGACGTCGTCAAGCTCGGCGTCCACCCGCAGCTGGCCGCGCTCGAGACGCTCGTCCATCCGCGCGCGGACGATCTCCAGCGCAATGACGCCTTGGCCGGATCCGGCGTCCTCGAGATCCTCCCGCTCGAGGCACCGCTGACGCTCTTCGTCTGGAGCAAGCAGCGAGTCGTGCCGGTCCGCGTGACGGACCTGTCGGTCACGGAGGAGGCGTTCGACGTGGCGCTCAACCCGATCCGCGCCAAGGTCAGCCTCGGCCTGCGCGTCCTGTCGGTCGACGATGTGGGCTTCGGGCACCGCGGCGGCACGTTGTTCATGGGTTACCTGCGTACGAAGGAGGGGCTCGCCGGCCGGGCCGCGTCGGTGGCCATCTCCGCGCTCGGAATCGAAGGGGTCCCGACATGACCGATCCGTTGCAGGCACTGCTCGACGCCGGTGCCGTCCCGACGACCTCTTTCGCGCCGACCAGCCGCTACGCGGGAGTGGAGATCGCGGCCTGGGACCCGGGCACCGGGGCGCCGCCGATCGCCTATCTGCGCCGGCGCCTCTGCCCGCTTCCGGCCCGGTTTGCGCTGCTCTTCGAGGCGCGGGTCGCGGAGGCGGACCGGCGCGACCTGATCGCCAGCCGGCACCTCGGCGAAGTGGAGCTCTGGTGGCAGCTCGCCGATGCCAACGGTGCGATCGATCCTCGCGAGCTGACCGACGAGATCGGGAGCGCGATCCGGATCACGC
>JBHENV010000047.1:0-5736 GCA_046261895.1 Candidatus Limnocylindria bacterium | reverse complement strand
AGCCAGAGCGTGTTGACCAGCGACTGCCCGATGAGGTCGCTCACCGGCTGGTCGCGAAAGGCGTAGCTCGTTCCCAGGTCTCCGCGGCTCAGCGCGCTGAGATAGGCGGTGAACTGGGTGTCAAGCGGGTTCCCGCCGTCGAGGTCGAGGAAGACCGGCCTGTCGATCCCGAACCGCTCGCGCAGCGCCTCCACCGCCGCAGGATTGAGCCGTGGGTCGCGCAGGCCCGACTTCGCCGGGTCGCCCGGGAGCACCCGGAACAGGAGGAAGTTGAAGACGATGACGACCGCGACCGTGACCAGCGCCCAGCCGACCTTGCGAAGCAGGTAGCCGCCGCGCCCGCTCATATCTCGACGCTCTGCGCGCAATGCCGGGATTGATCGAAATATCGGTCGATGGCTGGCCTGAGTGCCGCGCATGCGCAGGACTCGTGCTGACCGCGCACCGATATTTCGGTCGAATCAAGCGTGGACGGCGGTTCGCGCCGGCAACGACCGATATCTCGACATCGCGCGGGCGTTGATGCCGCGTGGAGGCGGACGTCACGCCAGCCGCGCACCGATAGATCGGTCGAAACCCGCGCGAGCGCAGGCCTGGGACCTGTCACGGCCATGAAGGGCCGAGCGTCGGCGGGACGCTCGCCCCGCACCGGTCTATTCGACCGGTCGGAGGACGCTGAGCCAGGTGGGATCCTGGAGGCCGAACGTCGGATCATCCGCCAGCCACCCGGTGAACGTATCCGTCCGCCAGGCCTGAATCTCCTGCTGGTAGTACGGGATGATGTACGGCACGTCGTCGACCAGGATCTGCTGCATCTCGATGATCTGCTCGATCCGCGCAGCCTCGTCCATCTCGGCGGCCTGGGTCTCGTAGAGGGCATCGAACTCGGGATTGCAGTAGCCGGTCTCGTTGAAGCCGGACTCGATCTCGGTGCACAGCCCGACGGCGAGCAGGAAGGCGGGATCGGGGTCGGAGCCCCAGCCCCAGAGCATGACGTCGTAGTCGAAGCTCGGGCAGCAGACGCTCGTGAGCGTGTCGGGGTCGAGGCCCTGGATCTCGATGGCCACGCCGACCTCCGCCCACATGCCCTGGATCAGCTCCGACTCGCGCGGCGCGGTGTCGATGTCGTCGGCGTAGTTGAAGCGGAAGGTGAGGGTCTCGCAGTCCTGCTCGGCCAGGCATTCGCGAATCCCGTCTCCATCGCCGTCCTCGTAGCCCGCCTCGTCGAGCAGCGCATTGGCGGCCGCCACGTCGTAGGCGTAGTCCTCGATCTCGGAGGCGTAGAAGTCGCCGAGGCCGGGTGGCACCATCGAGATCCCCGGCGACCCGGTTCCGAGCGTCGCCACGTCGATGATCTGTGCCTTGTCGGTCGCGTGCGCGAGGGCCTGCCGCACCGCGAGGTCTTTGAGCGCCGGGTGACCCGAGCAGACGCCGCCATCCTCCGGACAATCCTCCTCGGCGACGATGTTGAAGAAGATGTCGCGCAGGCTGCCCCCGGCACCGATATCGGCGATGTGGACCTGCACATCATCGGCGTTCTGAAGCGTGCTGACCGCGGTCGCCGGGAACTCGGTGATGGCGTCGATCTCACCCGTCGTCAAGGCGGTGATCCGCGCATCCGGGTTCGAGATCGTCTGGAAGATCACGCCGTCGACGTTCGGCGGCGTCCCCCAGTAGTCGGTGTTGGTCTCGAGCTCGACGAACTCGCCCTGGCTGGCGTCCGCCAGCATGAACGGTCCGGAGCCGATCATCGCCTCGTTCTCGAACGCGACGGCGTCTTCCTCCTCCTCCCAGATGTGCTTCGGAATCACGTAGATGAACGCCATATAGGCTTCGAACACGTTGATCGGCTCGGCCGTGGTGAGGACGACCGTCGTCTCGTCGGGTACCTCGACCGTCTCGAACGGGGCCGCGTACGACTGCAGGAAGGAGAAGGCTTCGGTGTCTCGGTAGAGCTCGATGCTGAAGGCCACGTCCTCCGCCGTCAGCGGCTCGCCGTCGTGGAAGGTGGCATCCTCGATGATGGTCATCGTCCAGGTCCGCCCGTCGTCCGAGACCGACCATTCGCTCGCCAGCTCAGGCACGTACTCGCCCGCCGACGTCACCGAGATGGGCGTGTCGTACACGAGCTCGTAGGTGTTGTACGCCTCGGACAGGACTCCATTCCCCGGGTTGAAGCTGTCCGGGTAGCCGGCCTGGCCGAGGCGCACGGTCCCACCCGTGGCCGTCCCGGCGTCGCTGGGAGCCGTCGACGGCTCGTCGCTGGCCGCCGGTGCGTCGCTCGTTTGCTGGACGCCCGTGCACGCGGCGAGCAGAAGCGCGATGGTGGCCAGCGCGGCCATGGATGAACGAAGGCGTCGCACCGTCCCCTACCTCCCAAACCGTTCAGCGGCGCGTGGATGCCCGGGGCGGGACGGCCGCTTCGATTGCCGGAGGATGGCACACCCCACCGAATCCGGTCAACGTTTCCCGCATCGTTGCGGAATCCGCGCAACCGCTCGCCACCGCCTCGGCATACTCCAGCCCCATGACCGATGCCACGCCCCGCGCCCTCGTGCGTTCCCAGGTTGCCCTCGAGTCGTTTCGCCTGTCGCCCGATGGAGGCTCCGTCGTCTACGTGCTGCGACGGGTCGTCCGTGACGCCTACGAGTCGCATCTCTGGATGCGCCCATACCGAGGGGACCGAGCCAGGCAGCTGACCCGTGGCCGTGTCCGAGACGGTTCGCCGGCCATCTCTCCGGACGGCAGCCGCGCGGCCTTCGTGCGCTCAGCCGTCGACGCCACGGACGCGGTCTCGCAGGTCTGGATGCTTCCGCTCGACGGCGGCGAGCCGTGGCGGCTGACCACGTTGAAGCACGGCGTCTCGAGCGTCCACTGGAGCCCAAATGGCGAGCGACTGGCCCTGGTGGCGCAGGCCGGCGACCACCGGTTCGTCGTCGGACCCGAGGGCCGCAAAGGGAGAACCCCGGTTGCACGCCGTCTCACCCGGCTCGACTTCCGCGACGACGAATCCGGGCACGTCGTCCGACGCGCTCACCTGTGGCTGATCGCTGCGCGGGACGGCGCCAGGCCCCGCCAGCTGACGAGCGGCGACTTCGACGTCCTCCATCCGGCATGGTCGCCGGATGGTCGGCGGATCGCATTCAGCGCGGACCGCGGCCCGGACGCCAACATCCACCCACGTCTCCAGCTCTGGTCGATCGGGACCGATGCGGGACGGCCGCGGATTCAGGAGCTCCTCTCGCTCGCCGGCGATGCGGATCGGCCCGCGTTCTCGCCCGATGGCCGCCACCTCGCCTTCGTCGGCACGGATGTCCACGATCCGCCGGATGCGGTGCCACCCGCCCTGTGGGTCGTGGAGCTCCCGACCGGCCCGCCACGGTCCCTGACCGGATCGCTCGATCGACCGGTCGGCGAGTGGGCATGGTGCGACCTGCTGATGAGCGAGGAGGCGCCTGGTCCCGTCTGGCTCTCCGATGACGCGCTCGGCGTGATCATCGGCGACCGCGGGCGGAACGTCCCCTACCGCGTGGATCTCGCCGGCGAGGCGACACCCCTGATGGATCCCACCACGCGAATCGCCGCATCGGGCATCGACGCGCGCGCCGGGCGGGTGGCGGTCAGCGCGGCGGTGGACGGGCGTGCCGGCGAGGTGTACGCGATCGAGAACGGCACCATGCGCGCCGTCAGCCGGGAGGGGTCCTCGTGGCAGCGCCGGTTCCCGCCCGTCGCGCTGGACGAGCTCGCCCTCGACGGCCCCGCCGGACCGATCCATGCCTGGCTCGCCTCCCCCGTCGGAGCCGGCCGCCGAACGCTGCCGTCGATCCTCCACGTCCACGGCGGCCCCACCGGTGCGTGGGGCGCGGGCGGGACCCTCGATGCGATGGCGCTCTGCGCCGCGGGATACCGCGTCCTGATGCCGAACATCCGCGGCTCGGCCACGTTCGGTGAGTCATGGGTCCGCGCGCTCTCGGCAGGTTGGGGCACCGTCGACGCGGAGGACGCGCTCGCATCGGTCGATGCGCTGGTCGAGCGGGGCCTGGCGGACCCGGGGCGGATCGCCGCCCTGGGCCTCTCCTATGGCGGATTCCTGACCCAGTGGCTCATCGGCGTAACGAATCGCTTCGCCGCGGCCTCGTCAGAGAACGGGGTGGCCAACCAGGTCAGCACGTGGGCCAATTCCTACTTCGGGGTCCATTACAACAGGCGCGCCGGACTGGGTGACCCGCTCACCGATGCCGGGATGCGCGCCCTGTGGCGCTCGTCGCCGCTGCGCAATGTCGCCCAGATCGAGACCCCGCTCCTCATGCTCCAGTCCGAGGAGGATCGGATCTGCCCCGCCGCAGACAACGAGCAGCTGTTCACCGCCCTCAAGGTGCTCGACCGCGAGGTCGAGCTCATCCTCTACCCCGAGGAGCACCACGAGATGAAGAGCTCCGGGCGACCGGATCGGCGGATCGACCGCATGGAGCGCATCCTGGCCTGGTTCGACCGGTTCGTTCGCCGTGGCTGACAGCGCCGCGGTGGAATGCCCCAAGTTGCCATTCATCGACCGCATCGGTGGTAGGCGATCGGTCCAGGCCGATTGCGCTCGCTCCTGTCGTGATCTGAGCGTGGTCAGAGCATGCGGCCACGCCATGCACGGCCACGGGGTCACCTGACGTCGACACCATCGGCGGATGGCAACTTCGCGGTACCCCTCGTTATGCGGATGACTTCCGGCTCAGCCGATCGGCCAGGCCGCCGACCGTCAGCGCGAGTCCCAGCGCCAGGATGCCGAGGGCGGCGATGAGCCGGAACGCCTCGCCACCAAATGCCGTGGCAAAGACGAGGTAGGCGACCACGCCGCCGGCGGCGATCCCGGAGCCGATCCACTTGAAGGCCGGCGCATCGGCGATCCATCCGGCCGCGTACATGCCGAGCCCGAAACTGAAGGGAAGGACGCTCCACAGGTAGGCCCACGCGCTCCATCGGTCGGTGAGGCTCGTGTAGAGAAGGGCGCCGCCGACACCTGCCAGCAGGGCTCCCGGAATGACCATCCCCGCGCGCAGCCGGCGGCTCGGGCCGCCCAGAAACCCGGGAACCAGGAAAAAGAGCGAGGCGCCGATGATGAAGATCGGCCACCAGCGCAGGACGTCGTCTCCGACCCCAAGGCCGCGGACGAAGCCGACGAGGGGCTCGCTGGCCAGGATCACCAGGCCGACCAGGACGAGCAGCAGCCCGGCGATCAGCTCGATGGTTCGGCTCACGGATTCGAGTATACGGTCGGTCCGACGTGACCGCCGACGTCAAAAATCCATGCGAGGTGGAAGCGCCCGCAACGAGCCGTAAGCGGCCGATAAGCCCTGCAGATGCATCATGCGAGGCGTGGATGATCGTCGCCTTGGCCACGCGATTCGCGCCCGGCGCCATCGGCGTGGCTGGCGGCTTGTCGACCTCGCCGTCGCTGCCGGCGTCGGGCCCAGCATCTGCTCGCTCGTCGAGGCCGGGCACCTCGACCGTCTGACTGTCCGCGCGGCGCGCGCGATCGCCGGCGCGGTGGATCTGCCCCTGGGCTGGGACATCGGCTGGCAACGGCAGGAGATCGACCGCCTGCTGGACGCTGATCACTCGGCGATCGCCGCACATTGGACGCGCCGACTCGAGGCCTTTGGCTGGATCGTGCGAAACGAGGTCAGCTTCAATCGCTACGGCGACCGTGGCCGAATCGACCTTCTCGCGTATCACTTCGAGCAA
>JBHENV010000046.1:0-7152 GCA_046261895.1 Candidatus Limnocylindria bacterium | reverse complement strand
CATGGACTGCGACGTCGTCGCGCTGGCCGGGCTCCAGGGCGAGATCACCGATGCGAATGCAGACGCGGTCCGTGCGCCGTTGATCGCCGAGGTCGCCAACGGGGGCACCACGCCTGCGGCGGATCGAATCCTCGCCGATCGGGGGATCACCGTGATCCCGGACATCATCTGTACGTCGGGCGGCACCGTGCTCGGCTACTTCGAATGGGTCCAGGATATGCAGGCCTTCTTCTGGGCCGAGCCGGAAATCACCCAGCAGCTCGATCGGATCGTCGGCGAAGCGATGGCTGAAGTGCAGGCGATGTCGACGGCCGAACGTGTCGACCTGCGTGCAGCGGCCATGATGGTCGCCGTAGGCCGGGTCGCCGAAGCGACGTCGCTGCGAGGGCTCTACCCGTAGCGTTGATTGGGTGCGCGCCTGCCGACGTATCGACGTGGTGAGCTGATTCTTCCCCCTTCGCCTCGATACTCCATGGCGCCGGCCGTTGCGGCTGATCGGCGTCCGTCCGGAATCGCCGGGGTCGACGCGTGCGGCACGAGACGACCGGCGGCGCTTTGGCCCGAATCATGCGACCATGATCCGCAGCCGTACCTAAATTGCGCCGTGAATCAGCGGAGCGCCGGCAGATCGCATCACGGAGCACCACCATGGCAACTCAAGCATTCGCACCACCGCGCGACCTCCTGACCGAGCTGGAACCGGCCGCCGAAAAGCTGCTGAACCGGCATCTCGGCATGGCAAAGGAATGGTTTCCGCACGACTACATTCCCTACTCGCTTGGCCGCGACTTCGACAAGGAGCCGTGGACGCCGGACCAGCCGCGCATCAGCGGCGTGGCGCAGATCGCGTTCGAGGTCAATCTGCTGACCGAGGACAACCTGCCGAGCTACCACCGCGAGATTCATCGGATGTTCGGCGCGGGCGATGGGGCGTGGATCAACTGGGCGAACCGATGGACCGCCGAGGAGGGTCGCCACGCCATTGTGCTGCGCGACTACCTGGTCGTCACCCGCAATATCGACCCGATCGCGCTGGAGCGAGGGCGCATGAACCAGCTCCAGGCCGCCTACAACCACGATGATGGTGGCAACGTTCTGCGTGGCCTGGCCTATGTCGCCTTTCAGGAGCTTGCAACCCGGATCAGCCACCGCAACACGGGGCGCTACTCGTCGGATCCGGTCGCCGACAAGATCATGACGCGCATCGCCTCCGACGAGAACCTGCACATGGTCTTCTACCGCGACATGCTCTCGGAGGCGATGAAGCTCGATCCGTCCGCCGCCGTCCACGCCATCGCCGACGAGATCACCGACTTCCAGATGCCGGGCGTCGGCATGGTCAACTTCACGCGCAAGGCGGCTCAGATGGCGAAGGCCGGCATCTACGACCTCCGCGTCCACCACGACGAGGTCATCTGGCCGCTGCTCAAGCACTGGGGGGTCTTCGAGATCACCAACCTCGAACCCTCCGCGGAGCTTCGTCGCGAGGAGCTGCGCCGCTTCATGACCGATCTCGACGCGCAGGCCTCACGGTTCGAGGCCAAGCGGGCGACAACGATCGAGCGCGACGCCGCCCGAGGCGCCTGATCAGCGGCGCCCGTCCCGTGCCGAGCCCCGCGTCAGGCGTCTCACGACCCTGACGAGCAGCCAACCGATCAGAAATCTACGAATCAGTGCGAACATGGTGACCGCCGTTGCACCTTGCGTGCCTGCCCATCAGAGAAGGGCCGGCTTTCTCCATTCTTCGCCACGGACGTGCTCGTCGAGGAAGGCGGAAACCGTCTCGTACCAGAGGCGCGCGTTCTGCGGCTTGAGCACCCAGTGGTTCTCGTCCGGGAAGTAGAGGAATCGCGCGGGGACCCCGTGTCGCCGCAGGTCGGTCCACAGGCGAAGCGCCTCGCTGATCGGCACCCTCAGGTCCTGCTGGCCGTGAATCACCAGCATCGGCGTCCGGATGTTCGCCAGCAGCCGGCTGGGTGACCACTCGTCGTAGCGAGACGCGTCGGCATACGGGTCGCCGAACTCGCGTTCCCAGTCGGGTCCGTAGTCGGTCGTGCCGTGGAAGCCGCGCAGCTCCCACAGGCTGGCGTGCGTCACGATGGCGCTGAACCGATCCGTGCTCCCCGCCACCCAGTTCGCCATGTACCCGCCGAACGAGCCGCCCATCAGCGCGGTCCGCCCACCATCGAGCTCCGGACGCTCGACCGCCGCATCCACGGCGGCCATGACGTCGGTGTACGGCTCGGCGCCCCATCGTCCCCAACCGCGCTGGATGAACGCGTGGCCGTATCCGGTCGAGAGCGCCGGGTCCGGCAGCAGCACGGCGTAGCCTCGACCGGCGAGCAGCTGTGGATTCCAGCGCCAGCTCCACGCGTTCCAGCTGCCGATCGGGCCGCCGTGCACGAACACCACCATCGGTACCGGCGTCTCATCCGAGGCATCTCTCGGCACGACCAGCCAGGAGCCGATCCGCTGGCCATCAGAGGCGCCGGCCTCCACGCGCTCGACGCGACCGGGGAACGCA
Organism: Candidatus Limnocylindria bacterium; assembly: GCA_046261895.1. Classification (GTDB taxonomy): domain Bacteria; phylum Chloroflexota; class Limnocylindria; order QHBO01; family QHBO01; genus JACDBZ01. The sequence continues at coordinate 4,628 of JBHENV010000046.1, read as the reverse complement.
GCCACGGCATCGGCGTCGAGCTCCGGGAAGCTTCGAATCCGCTGGGACGGTCCGCCCGGTTGCGCCGGCAGCCGGACAGGGGCCGGCGGCTCCGCATACGACGCGCGGAGGGCGACCGGGCCGTCGCGAGGCTCCGTGGCGAGATCGGTGAAGGTGCCGTCGTCTACCACGAGTGTCGTCTGGCCCGATGCGACGTCGTGGCGGTAGACCGCACCCCCACCGCGGCGGTCGGTCGTGAACCAGATCGAGGTGCCGTCCGGCGACCAGATCGGGTGCTGTGGCCATTCGTCGAGCTCCGGCGTAAGGTCGCGCCCCTCACCCGACGCCAGGTCGATCAGCCACAGGGTCGCGTCGCCGATCCGCTCCGGAACGTCCTTCTCGCTGCGGACGCTGGCGACCGACCGACCATCGGGCGAGCAGGCCGGACCGTCATACCAGGCGTCATCCGGGGTGAGGTCCCGGTGCTCACCCGTCGCGCGCTCAATCGCGACGAGGCAGTAATCGGTTCGCCCGATCTCGTCCGCACGAACCCAGCCCGTCACCACCGTCCCGCCGTCCGGCGTTAGATCGAAGCCCTGCTCCACGAGTGCCGAACCGGCCTGCGGCGTGAGATCGACCGGGTCGCCGATGCGGTCCTCGCCGGCGGGCATGGGAGCTGCGAAGAGATGACGCTCGCGCGGGCCGTGATATGCGTCCCAGTGGCTGATCGGAAAGCTGTCGAAGAGGAGTGCCTCGACGCCGGCCTTCTTGCGTGCCTCGTGCCTCTCGCGGTCGGAGGATGCGTCGGTCGTCCCGGGAAAGACGGATGCTGCGTGGACGAGCACGTCCGCCTCACGGGCTGCGACCACGGCGTCAACCCCGCCCGGTGGCGCGATCAGCAGCCGCGCCTCGCCTCCGCTTGCCGGCAGCAGCCAGAGGCCGTTGACCTCCTCGTCCTCGTCGTCCGGCTTGCGGTCTGGGTCGGGGCGCGCCGAGGTGAACAGGATGGAGCCGTCGCGCGTGAAGACGGCGGCGCTCTCCCCCGGCGCCGAGCGCGTCAGCCGGCGTGGCCGCTCGTCTGCGGACGGATCGAGCTCCCACAGCGAGCTGTGCATCTTCTTGCCGTCAGGAGCGGGACCGCCGACCGAGACAACGAGCCGCCGTCCGTCGGGCGAGGCTCGCAGTCCACTGAGGCGAGGAAGGCGCAGGTAGGCGTCGAAATCGAAGGCATCGGTCATGTCCGCTATCGTCGCAGTTCGCGCGCTCGGTTGCGCGCCGCTGGTTCTTGCCCGCACACTGGTTGCATGACCGACGAGAAGCGCTGGCAGGACCACCAGGCCAGGTGGGAGTCGGAGCGGCTGAATCCGGCGCTGCAGAAGGGCCCGGAACGCCGTCCTCGCTTCATCACCCAGTCGGGCGTCGAGATCGATCGGCTGTACACCCCTACCGACCTCGCCGATCCCGCGAATGACCCCGATGCGGATCGGCCTCACTACGAATTCAGTCGTTCCGAACGCGATTCGGCCGGGTGGGATGAGATCGATGATGTCGGCCTGCCCGGGGAGCCGCCGTTCACTCGCGGTATCCACCCGACCGGCCATCGCGGGCGGCTCTGGACGATGCGCATGTTCGCCGGCTTCGGCACCGCGGAGGACACGAACGATCGGTTCAAGAAGCTGATCGCCGCCGGCGGCACCGGGCTGAGCATCGCGTACGACATGCCGACCCTGTACGGCTACGACCACGATGAGCCGATGGCAGAAGGGGAGTTCGGGACCTGCGGCGTGGCGGTCAGCTCGCTGGCCGACATGGAAATTTTGCTCGACGGCCTGCCCGTTGGCGAGATCTCTACCTCGATGACCATCAACTCCCCCGCCGCCATGATCTGGGCGATGTACATCGTGGCTGCCGAGAAGGCCGGCGTGCCGCGCGCACAGCTGTCCGGGACTCTGCAGAACGACATCCTCAAAGAATTCATCGCCCAGAAGGAGTACATCTTTCCGCCTTCGCCGTCCCTCAAGCTGGTGACCGATACCGTGGAGTGGGGCACCCGCGAGCTGCCGCGCTGGAACACGATCAGCATCAGCGGCTACCACATCCGCGAGGCGGGCTCGACCGCCGTCCAGGAGCTGGCCTTCACCATCGCCGATGGGATCGCCTACGTGGAGGACGCGCTCGCCCGCGGCATGCGCTTCGACGACTTCGCGCCGCGCCTCTCGTTTTTCTTCAACTCCCACAACGACTTCTTCGAGGAGATCGCCAAGTTCCGAGCCGCGCGCCGCATCTGGTACAAGCTGTGCCGCGAACGCTTCGGCGCCGAGAACGAGCGCTCGACCTGGATGCGCTTCCACACCCAGACCGCCGGCGTGTCGCTCACCGCGCAGCAGCCGCTGAACAACCTCACCCGCGTGGCCCTCCAGGCCCTGGCCGGTGTCCTGGGCGGGACGCAATCGCTCCATACCGATGCGTACGACGAGGCGTGGGCGGTTCCGTCGGAGGATGCCGCCATGCTCGCCCTGCGCCAGCAGCAGATCCTGGCCGAGGAGTCCGGCGTGGCGCACACGGTCGACCCGCTGGGCGGCTCGTATTTCGTGGAGACGCTGACCAACCAGACCGAGCAACGCGCCTGGGCCTACATCCGCCGGATCGACGAGATGGGCGGCATGGTCCGCGCGCTCGAGGCCGGCTACCCGCAGGCCGAGATCGCCGATGCCGCCTACGAGCAGCAGCGCGAGATCGAGGCCCATGAGCGCGAGATCGTGGGTGTGACCCGCTTCGCCGATCCGGACGAGGAGCTGCGCATTCCACTGCTCGAGATCAGCGAGGTCCAGGAGCGCCGCCATCTCGACCGGCTGACACGGGTCCGCACCAAACGCGACGCATCCGACCACGCGGCCGCCATGCGGCGTCTCGAGGAGGAGGCACGGCGGGGCGACGTCAACCTCATGCCCGCCGTCGTCGCGGCGGTGGAGGCGTATGCCACCATCGGCGAGATGTGCGGTGTCCTGCGCGGCGTGTACGGCGAGTACCGGGAGCCGCTCCTCGTCTGATCAGCGGAGGAGGCGACTTGGACGGCCGTCCCCTGGCCAGACCAGGGCCGGCGAAGCAGGGCACGCTTCCCGCGCCGCCTCCTCACTGTCGCCATCATCCCACGGTGCCGATTACCAGCCGATTACTGGAGCGTTACCGCGCACTACCATGCGAGCTGACCGATGAAGCTCCATCTCGTCGACGCCACATTCGAGCTGTTCCGCGCCTTCTATTCGCGTCCGCCGAGGCGGGCGCCGGACGGGAGGCCGGTGAACGCCGTGCAGGGCCTGGTCGACTCGATGCTGTCGCTGCTGCGGGAGCCGGACGTGACCCACATCGGTGCCGCGACGGACCACGTGATCGAGTCGTGGCGCAACGACCTGTATCTCGGCTATAAGTCGAGCGCGGGCGTCGATCCGGATCTCCTCGCGCAGTTCGGAGACGCCGAGCGTGCCCTGGGGGCGCTCGGGATGCCGGTCTGGCCGATGGTCGAGGACGAGGCCGACGACGCCATCGCCGCGGCCATCGACCGCTTCGGCCCCGACGCCCGGCTGGAAGAGATCATCATCTGCTCGGTGGACAAGGATCTCGGGCAGCTCGTCGACGGGACCCGGATCGTCCTCCGAGATCGGATGCGACGGGTCACGTATGACGAGGATGGCATCGTCGCCAAATTCGGGGTGGCTCCCGGCAGCATTCCCGACTACCTGGCGCTGGTGGGCGACAGCAGCGACGGCTTCCCCGGGCTGCCCGGCTGGGGTGCCAAGAGCGCGGCCGCCGTTCTCGCACGCTGGATGCATGTCGAGGCCATTCCCGCATCGGCGCTTGACTGGGAGGTTCCGCTGCGCAACGCGTCGCGGCTCGCCGCCACCCTCGAGCAGCATCGAGCGGAGGCCCTGCTGTATCGACGCCTCGCCACGCTGAACCGCGACGCCGACATCGCCGTCACGCCAAGCCTCGACTCCCTCGCCTGGCACGGCGTTCCGCGCCACCGCTTCATCTCGCTCTGCGACGAGCTCGGCTTCGACACCGTCCGCGAACGGGTGCATCGCTGGGCCGATTGAGCGCGCGTCGGCCAGCTCACCGCTCCGGCCGGTCGGGGCGGACGGGCGGGTATGCGTGAGACGGGCTGGTACTTTCGGTTGGGTGTGATGCGGTTGTGACGCCGATACGGTGCTCGCTCCATGCACCGATCACATCGCGTGGCGGGCACCCTCGCCGCGATCACCCTGGCCGTTGCCGTGGCGCCCGTGGGAGCTCCGTTGCCGGTCTCCGCCGCCGGCGAGTGTGGCGTCCAACGGTCAGAGACGGCTCCGCCATCAACCATCCGCGTGCTCCGCACCGCCACCGGTGCCGTCGAGACCGTGAACTTTCGTGCCTACCTGAAGAACGTGCTATCGCGTGAGTGGATCAGCTCCTGGACGACGGAGTCGCTGCGCTCCGGTGCCCTGGCCGTGAAGAACTACGCGTGGTACCAGGTGATCCACTGGCGCGGGTACGTCAACGGCGCCGGCACCTGCTTCGACGTCTTCGACTCGACTCGCGACCAGCACTATGACCCGAGCCGACCGACGTACGCGGCCATGTCGGCCGCGGTCGACGCCACATGGTCGACGCTG
>JBHENV010000045.1:0-4868 GCA_046261895.1 Candidatus Limnocylindria bacterium | reverse complement strand
GCCCGGATCGGCGAGCCGGTCAGCCGGCGCCACGAGCCGGTCCACGAACGCCAGGTGCTGATCGCCATCGACCTCCAGACGGTGCCCGGACCGCACTGGCTGATGCTCTTCGACGACGACCAGGTCGAGGCGCTGTGCGTCGCGGCGGCCTCGCTCGCACGACGCATGCTGCGGACCGACACGCCGTGCGGAGTGCTCGTCGGAGCCCAGCTCGTCGGCGGTCGCCGCTGGGCCTACCTCCCGCCGTCCGCGGCCACGGGCCAGCTGGGGCGCATCGAGGACGTGCTCGCACGCGTGCAGCCGATCCTGTCGCTGCCCTTCGAGCGCCTGCTCGGGGCCGTCCCGCGGCGCCTGCCTCCGGGTGGGACGGTCCTCAGCCTCGGCGCGCGGGATCCCGAGCCGTATGCGGATCGGCTCGTCCGGCTCTCACGCAGCGGGTATGCCGTGACCCACCTGGCGTTCGGCCCTGAGCGGGAGACGCATCGGTCCGAGATGGCGGCGCGTGGGATCGCGGCTCGGGTCGCCGAGCTCGATCCGGACTGGAGGAGAGCCGATGCGCTCGTCCTGGCGGGCTGACCACATCGTCGGCTGGCTCCTCCCGCTGCTGGCGATCCTCGCCGAGGGAGCGTGGCTGACGGTCGTCTATGTCGCCGTCGAGACGGCGATCGACGGTCGCACGCCGTTGCTCGGCACGCTGGAGCTGGCGGCGGCGGCCGGCCTGGCCGCCCTGGCAATCCGCCGAGGACTGCTGAAGCCGGACGACAACCCGCTCACCTTCTTCGCGATCCTGGTGAGCGTGGGGGCGGTCGGCTGGCTGTGGGACGAACGGGTGCGGACACTCGTGCTGGCCGGGGACCTGCCGGACGCGATCGGGCTGCACCCCGGTGGCTGGCTGCTCCTGGTGGCCGTGATGCGCGGGGTCGGCCGGGGCGTGGAGATCGACGATCGCGCGCTGACCCGCCTCGTCCTGCTCGGGGTGCCGGGCCTCGCCCTTCCCTGGCTGCTCGGCCAGCTCAGCGCGGACGCGCTGCGGCCGGTCTTCGTCGAGCACGCGTTCGTGGCCAGCCTGACCTTCGTCTCGGCGGGATTCATGGCGGCCGGGCTGGCTCGTCTCCAGGAGATCGGGCGAGAGACCGGCGTCGACTGGCGCACCAGCCGCTCCTGGCTCGGCACCGTGGTCGGCGTCCTGGCGATCGTGCTGGCCATCGGCGTGCCGGCCGCGTATCTGCTCGGTCTGCCGGTCGATACGGTGACTCGCGGCCTCATCGGTCCGGTCGTCAGCTTGCTCGGCTACGTCCTCCTGGCCATCGCGTTCGTGGCGGCCATTCTCTCGACGGCGCTCTACGAGGCGCTGAGCAGGCTGGGCCTGGGACTGCCCGCGCCGATACCCCAGGAGGAGCTCGAGCGCCTGCCCGAGATCCGGGAGTACACGATCGATCAGCTCCAGGGACCGCTCACGACGATCGCCATCGCGTGGGCCGCGGTGCTGATCCTCATCGTCGTCGTGGTCCGCACCTGGATTCGGCGGCGTACTCGCGCCCGACCCCGCGACGGGCGCGAGGAGCGGTCGTTCAGCATTCCGCAGGGTTCGTTTCGCATCGAGAGACCGAAGCTCGGTGACATCCTGCAACGGCGCCGCCGTGGGCCGCCAAGGGACGCCGTCTCCGCATACCTCGCCGCGCTCGACGACCTGGCCAACAGCGACCCGGCCTCCGCCATTCGTGACACGGAGTCTCCGCGCACCCATGCGGCCCGGAGCGGTGTCGCGGAGCTCGGGTCTCTGCAGGCGGATTACGCGCTGGCCCGCTACGGCGGCCGTCGACTGACCGATGCTGAGCACCGTCGCGGCATCGGTCGCTGGCGTCGCCTCCGTCACCGCCTCCGGAGGCGATAGCCACCGCTCGGCACGGCGACCATGCCGGGCGGCCACTGCCTAGACTGGCACCGATGAAGATCGCCCACGTCCGGGAGCGAGCGGCTCCCGCCGGTTCCCGGTGGCGCCTGGCGGCTGCGCTCGACCCCGACGGCGTCAGCTGGATGGATCTCGAAGAGGCGCGTCGCGGGCTCGTTGCCGCTCAACCGGCGCGCGCCCACAACAGCGCCCTCTTTCGACAGCCCGTCACGACCCTCGATGCACACCTCGCCAACGGGCTGCGGGTGGACGCCCTTGCCGACCTCCTGGAGGCGGATGCGGAGGAGCCGATCGAGGCATCCGCTCTCCACTTCGGTCCACCGATCCTGGCACCGCCGAGCCTGCGCGACTTCTACGCGTTCGAGCGCCACGTCGCGACGATGTGGAAACGCCGGGACATGGAGATCCCGGAGGCGTGGTATCGGCTGCCGATCTTCTACTTCAGCAACGTGAGCGAGATTCGCGGTCCCGGCGACGCGGTCCATGCGCCGCGCGGCTCCCGGGAGCTCGACTACGAGCTGGAGGTGGCCGCCCTGATCGATACGCCGATCCGGGACCTCGACGCCGCTCGGGGCGGGGAGGCAATCGGTGGCTACCTGATCCTGAACGACTGGAGCGCGCGCGATCTTCAGCGCGACGAGTCCACGGTTCGCCTGGGGCCGGCCAAGGGCAAGGATTTCGCCGCCTCCATCGGTCCCTGGCTCGTGACGCCCGACGAGCTCGCCGACATCCGCCGTGACAAGGGGTATGACGTAGCGATGACCGCCGCCGTCAACGGCCAGGAGCTTTCGCGTGGCTCCTGGGCGAGCGCGCATTTCAGCTTCGGCGAGATGGTCGAGCGGGCCTCGGCGGACGCTCGCCTTCGACCGGGTGACCTGCTCGGATCCGGCACGGTCGGCACCGGCTGCCTGCTCGAGATCAAGGATGAGCGACTGAAGCGCTACCTGGAGCCGGGCGACACGGTGACGCTGACGATCGAGCGGCTCGGCCAGCTGACGGCACCGGTCGTGCAACATCCGAGCCCATGAGCGCAGCCGTCGAAGCCCTGCTCGCGCGCCTCGCGGATGTCGAGCGTCGCCTGGCTGAGCGTGCGGACGGCCCGGTCCCGTCCGGGCTGACCGAGCCGGACGCGGGCGCGGACGAGCGGTGGGAGGCCGGGCAGGTCTGGGCGCATCTCGCCGAGTTCCCCGCCTACTGGCTTGGCCAGGCACAGCGCGTCGTCGCCCTCCCGACCAATGAGCCCGTGCCCTTCGGTCGGGTCAGGACCGATGCCGGACGCATCGAGGCGATCGAGCGCGACCGCCACACCGATCCGGCCGCCCTCCTCGAGCGCGTTCGCGGGTCGTTGGCCGAAGTGAGCGACGCCGCCCGTTCGCTGCCACCCGACGCATGGAGGGTGCGCGGCGCACATCCGACGCGCGGCGAGATGACCGTTCAGCAGATCGCCGAGATCTTCATCGTGGAGCACCTCGAGGAGCACGCTGACCAGCTCGACGCTCTCGCCCGCGGATAGGCCCAATTTTCACCGTTTGCGCCGGAGCGCAAGCAACCACGACCTGGTGTCGAAGATCTGGGCGTCGCGACGGACCGTGATCATGCCGGGGTCCCGGCTCCCCAACGCTGCAGCTCTGCCTCGAGATCGAGCGGCAGCACGGTTGCCTGGTCCGCGTACTCGCCCCACGCCTCGCGCGGGACGCTCCACATCACCTCGAACTCGTTGCCATCGGGGTCGCGCCCGTAGAGCGACTTGGACACGCCGTGGTCCGATGCTCCGGTGAGCGCACCCATCTGCTGCAGCGAGGTCGACATGTCGGCCAATCCTTCGATCGTGTCGATCTCCCATGCCAGATGGTACAGACCGACCGAGCCTCGCGGTGGACGAGCTGCCTGCGCGCCGACCTCGAACAGGCCGAGGTCGTGGTGATTTCCGCCGGACGGCGAGCGCATGAAGACGGCCCTCATGCCCTGCGGACGGCTGAGCTCCTCGAACCCGAAGGCCTTCGCGTAGAAGGCGGCGGCCGCATCGGCATCGCGGACGAAGAGCACTGCGTGGTTGAGATGCGTGATCGCCATCGGTCTAGCGCTCCAGCTTCCAGGCCGAGGTCAAGCCCCAGGCATTGGCGGCGTTGAGGCCGATGTTCAGGTATGCCATGCCCTCGAGGGCGCGGGCGGCGCTGAGCGGGCCGACGTCGAGCGGGCGCATGCCGATCGACTCGACGAGCGACATGACGTCCTGCTTCGCCTTCGGATCGTCGCCGGCCACGTAGCCGTCGATCTCGGGGGTCGGGTTGGCCTGGTTCGCGGCGAACACCGTGTTGAACGCCTTCACGACTGCGGCGGTCGGCAGGAGCTTCTGGAACTCCTCGGCGGCCGAGCTGCCGTAGGTGGCCAGGGCGGAGTAATCGAGCTTGATCGGGTTCGTGACGTCGATGACCGTCTTGCCGGCGACCTCGCCGTTGATCTCCTTAGCGACGAGCTTGCCGGCTCCCACGTACGGGACGGCAAGGATGATGAGGTTGGCATCCCTGGCGGCGGCGGCGTTGCTATCGGCTGCCTTGGCTCCGACCTCGGCCGCCGCGGCCCGTGCGCTGTCGGGGCTGCTGGCGCTGATGGTCACGTCGTGACCGGCGCGCGAGATTGAGGTGGCGAGTGCTTTGCCGACATTGCCGGCTCCGATGATGGCGACTTTCATAGTCGATTCCGTTCCTTTCGAGTCACTGGGGACTTGGCCAGTGACAAGCTAGATTTGTTGATAGCCACATCATGACAGATGGACTTTGCCCTTGTCAATACCCCATTTCTGACGTCATACTCGGGGCAATGACCGATACTCCTCGCCGCCGACCCCTCGTCGGCGGCCAGATCCGCCGCCGCCGGCGCGAGCGTGATCTCACGCTGGCGCGGGTTGCCGAGCTCACCGGGTTGAACATCGGCTACCTCAGCCAGCTCGAGAATG
>JBHENV010000044.1:0-3518 GCA_046261895.1 Candidatus Limnocylindria bacterium | reverse complement strand
GGCTGCCGAGCGCTCCGCGGCCCCGTTCCGGCGGGGCGGCGACTGGCCGCGCGGGACTGATGACGACAGCAGCTGGCTCCCGGGCGGGTATCGCTCGCCGACCCGCCGCGTCAACGAGCCATTGCGACCGATCACGCTGCCTGACATGGCCACGCCGTCTGGCCCGCGTCCGGTCGGGCGACAGCTGGACGCCGCCCGCGAGCGGGTCGCCGCTGCCACGTATGCAGCCGGAGGGGCGGTGGATCTTGGCAGCGGGACGTTCTCCGCGCCGGGGGCGGGTGACGCGCTCGGCGCAGAGGAGGAACCGGCCTGGCACGCGGGCGACCGGGTGCGGCATCGGCGATTCGGCGACGGGATCGTGGTCAGCAGCCGGATCGTGAAGGGCGACGAGGAGGTCACCGTCGCCTTCGTCGGCGAGGGCGTGAAGCGCCTCATTGCCGCCTACGCCGGCCTCGAGCGCGCCTGACCTCGAGGATGGACGCTCACCAGCTCGCCGGGGAGCTGACCGACGCGCGGGCGACCTTCCTGGAGAAGCTCGACCGTGTCCTTTCCGAGCGCGGACCGGACACCAAGCTGGCCGGCGAGTGGGGCGCGCGTGAGCTGGTGGCGCATCTCGGCTACTGGGCCGGCCATGTCGCCGAGGCGATCCATGCCGTCGAGCAGGGTCGCGGCGACGAGTTCGAGGTCGGCGATCAGGAGGTGGCTGTCCGGAACGAGACAGTCGCCCGGGTTGCGCGGCAGGCAAGCTTCGCCACCGTTCGTCGCCGCGAGGCCGCCAGCGTCGAGGCGTTGACCGAGCGGCTGGAGGCCCTTGATCCCGCACTTCTCGACACGCGGCTGGCAACGTGGGGCACGCTCCACGACGGCATTCGCGAGGATGGCGCGATCCATTACCGCGTACACGCCGACGACCTCGCCGCCACGGAGCCGGTGGGATGAGCCCGATCGGGGAGCTGGTCGGCGAACTGGAATCGGAGCGTGAGAGCTTCCTGGCGGCCCTCGAGATGGTGGATCTCGAGCTGGTGGCCGTGCCCGGGGTGGTGGAAGACTGGAGTGTCCGGGACCTGATCGTCCACGTCGCCTTCTGGGCGGAGCACGCGACCGAGGCGCTCGGACTGGCGATCGCCGGCCGGGGCGACGACTTCGCGTACGACACCGGCCAGACCGATGCGATGAACGCGCGGCTGCTCGACACGTCCCGCCAGATGACGCCCGATGCCGCCCTCCAACGCGAGGAGCGGGCGTTCGATGCCCTCTCGGCGGCGTTGCGCTCGCTCGACCCGGCGCTGCTCGACCTCCGGCTCGGCAACGGGGACGCGGTCGCCGAGGTCGTTGCCTACGACGGTCCTGAGCACTACCGGGAGCACGCCGGGCACCTGCGTGCCTGGTTCGACGACGCCGAGGATGACGATGACGACGCCGCCGCCGGCGCCGTTCAGCGGCGCTAACCTCGCCTGAGCGCGCGTTTCGTTCCACCCGCGCGCCTTTCGTGCGATCGGTGCGCCGCTGAGCGACGCCGACTGCGCCCCGGGCCCCCGTTCGGACCGGATTGCGTCGAGGACGCGACGGTGGTGCGCGGTTAGCGCCGCCAAGCGGCGCCCGCGAGCCTGCCACAACACGGCGAAGGAGAACGCCCTGCGGCTGGCGCGGCGAGCACCCTAGAATCTCACCCGATGACCGTGACCGATCCCGCGGCCCGAGCCGCGGAGCTGCGCACGACGCTCGACGAGGCGAACCACCGCTACCACGTGCTCGACGCTCCGACGATGCCCGACCGCGAGTACGACCGACTGTTTCGCGAGCTGGTCGAGCTGGAGGCGGCGCATCCCGAGCTGATGACCGACGACTCGCCGACGCAGCGGGTCGGCGCACCCGTCGAGGGCGGGTTCCCGAGCGTGCGCCACGACGTGCCGATGCTGAGCCTGGGCAACGCCTTCGGCGCCGATGAGCTGCGCGAGTTCGACACCCGCCTTCGGCGCGGCCTCGGGCTCGCCGAGAACGATCCGCCGGTGACTTACGTCTGCGAGCTGAAGATCGACGGCCTCGCCATCAGCCTTCGCTACGAGGGCCGCCGTTTCGTCCGCGGCGCCACCCGCGGCGACGGTTCGACCGGCGAGGACGTGACCGCGAACCTGCGCACCGTCCGTGCCATCCCGCTGCGCCTGCACGAGGATCCGTCCGGCGACCTGCTCGAGGTGCGTGGCGAGATCTACATGCCGCGCGGCGCCTTCGCCGCTCTGAACGAGCAGCTCGCAAGGGATGGCAAGCCGCTCTATGCCAATGCCCGCAACACGACCGCCGGCACGGTGCGACAGAAGGATCCCAGGGTGACCGCCGGCCGGCGGCTGAGCCTGTGGACCTATCAGCTGGTCGGCGCCCACGGGCTGGAGTCGCACTCGGAGTCGCTCGCGCTCCTCGAACGGCTCGGTTTCCCCGTGAACCCGCACGTCCGGCGCGTCGACGGCATCGAGGAGGTGGTCGCCTTCACCGTCGAGTGGTCCGACAAGCGCAAGGAGCTCGAGTACGAGACGGACGGCGTCGTCATCAAGGTCGACTCCCTTGCGTACCAGCAGACCCTCGGTTTCGTCTCCCGCGCTCCGCGCTGGGCGACCGCGTACAAGTTCCCCGCCGAGCAGGTGACGACGAAGCTCGAGGAGATCGACGTCTACGTCGGCCGCACCGGGGCGCTCACGCCGGTTGCCCACGTCACGCCGGTGTCGGTGGGCGGAACGACGGTCCGCAACGCCACGCTTCACAACATCGACGAGATCCGACGCAAGGATCTCCGGGTCGGGGACACGGTGGTTCTGCAGCGCGCCGGCGACGTGATCCCGGAGATCGTGAGCGCCGTGGTCGACGCCCGTGAGGGGAGCGAGACGGTCTGGGAGATGCCGACACATTGCCCCGCGTGCGGGACCGAGGCGGTCCGCGAGGAGGGTGAGGTCGTGGCGCGCTGCCCGAATCCGTACTGCCCCGCGCAGCGCATCGGCGGCCTGCTGCACTTCAGCGGGCGGGGCGGGATGGACATCGACGGCCTCGGCTACAAGATCATGCTGCAATTGGCCGAGCGGGAGCTCGTCCGCGAGCCGGCGGACATCTTTCGGCTCGACGTCGACGCGCTGGAGGGGCTCGAACGTCTCGCCCGCAGGAGCGCCGAGAAGCTCCACGCCTCGATCGATGCGGCCCGCCGACGCCCCCTGAGCCGGATCATCAACGGGCTCGGCATCCGGCACGTCGGCGGACAGACCGCCGTCGACCTGGCGGCGTGGCTGGCCCGGGAGCTGCCACGGACCGATGGCGAGACGGACACCGGCTGGACGCGCCGCGCCGCCGACAAGCTGCGCAACGCCTCGGTCGACGAGCTGACGGCGGTCCCCGGGATCGGCCGCGTGGTAGCCGAGGGGATCGAGCGCTTCTTCGCCGATGATCACACGCGCGACACCCTCCATCGGCTGCTCGATGCCGGCGTCAGCGCCGAGGCTCCGGCCATCGGCGCATCTGAACCGGTCGAGGGGCCG
>JBHENV010000043.1:0-19069 GCA_046261895.1 Candidatus Limnocylindria bacterium | reverse complement strand
ACCGCCGTCGCGGCGATGACGCCGTAGGTCAATGGCCGGTAGTAGATGGTCAGTGACGGCCAGAAGTCCATCGCGATCACGCGCATGCCGTTCAGCGCGTGGTACACGAGTGCCGCCATGAGCACCACCTCGCCGATGCGGGCAGGCAAGTTCTTGAAGATTCCGACCGCCGCGTTGTACACCTCTGGACCGAGGAGCACGGTCGAGGTCTCCACGATGTGCATGAACAGGTAGAAGAGCACGCCGAGACCGCTCGCGCGGTGGCCGAACCACGCCAGCTGAGACCACGAGACGCGGTACCCGAACAGGTTGATCAAGGCGGCGTACAGTCTCCACGGGGCACGGCTCGATGGTGGCGGCGCGAATCTAGCGGCTCCCCGATTCTATCGCGTGGGCCGCTTTCCCTTCCGCCCGGCCCGCGCCGCGGATTTCGCGAGCGCCCGTCGGTCGCGGTCAGGCTGCGCGAATGCGGGCCGAGACGGCCTCACCGAACTCCCGCGTCCCGGCCGAGCCACCGAGGTCGTAGGTCACGGTCCTTCCTTCGGCGATGACCTCGCGCACGGACGATTCGACCGCATCGGCCGCGGCAAGCTCGCCGAGGTGCCTCAGCATGAGCGCACCGCTCAGGATGAGCGCCGTGGGATTGGCCTTGTCCTGGCCGGCATACTTCGGCGCTGATCCGTGCACCGGCTCGAACACGGCCGCCTTCTCGCCGATGTTCGCGCCGGGCGCCACGCCAAGCCCGCCGACCAGCCCGGCGGCGAGGTCGGAGACGATGTCACCGTACAGGTTCGGCAGTACCAGCACGTCGTAGAGCTCGGGCTTCTGCACCAGCTGCATGCACATGTTGTCGACGATGCGATCCTCGAACGCCACGCGGCCGTCGTACTCGGCCGCGACCTGCTGGCAGCTCTCGAGAAAGAGGCCGTCCGACAGCTTCATGATGTTGGCCTTGTGGACCGCGGTCACCTTCTTGCGGCCGTTCTTTACGGCGTAATCGAAGGCATAGCGCGCGATCCGCTGCGAGGCCGCACGCGTGATGATCTTGATGCTCTCGGCCGCATCAGGCCCCACGCGGTGCTCGATCCCGGCGTACAGGTCCTCGGTGTTCTCGCGGACGATGATGAGGTCGACGTGCTCGTAGCGAGTCTCGACGCCCTTCATCGTGCGCGCCGGCCGCACGTTGGCGTACAGCTCGAGCGCCTGGCGCAGCGCGACGTTCACCGAGCGGAAGCCGGAGCCGACCGGCGTGGTGATCGGTCCCTTGATGGCGACGCCGTTGGCGCGGATCGACTCGATCACGCGGTCGGGCAGCGGCGTGCCTTCGGCGGCGATGGTGGCCTCTCCGGCCTCCTGGACGTCCCATCCGAAGCCGATCCCCGTCGACTCCAGGACGCCGCGCGTCGCATCTGACAGCTCTGGCCCGATCCCGTCACCCGGGATGAGCGTGACCGAGTAGCTCACCGCAATACCTCGCGTGCGGCCGATCAACGCGTCGGCGTACGGTGCCCAAGTCTAGCCGCGGGCACCGCATCGGTGGCGCGAGGGTCGCGATGATCGCGTCACCGATCGGCGTCCCCAGGACGTGCCTCAATCGCGGAGGCCGTCCCGCTCACGAATTCGGAGGTGATGCACGCACGGCGGGCATTGACGCCGATTGCCAGGGTGACGCCGAAGACCCCGAGCAGCACGACGGTCGGCGCGACGCGAGCCACGCGCCCGATCCGCCCGGGGTCCGCCACTGTCCTTGGACGGCACGGTCGAGCCGCGCGATCCGATCCCGCTCGCCTGCCGCCGAGCCGGCCATGCCCGGTACAATCGGGCCCGTTCCCCACGTCGGCCGCCGTGAGACTCTCCGAGCGTATGGGCCGACACCCCGCAACAGGAGATGTGCGTGAAGCTCCAGGAGTATCGATCGAAGGAGATCCTCGCACGCCATGGCGTGCCGCTCCTCGCGGGAAAGACGGCGACAACCGCCGACGAGGCGCGTGAGGCCGCCGTCCGAATCGGCGGCCAGGTCGTGGTCAAGGCCCAGGTCCTGGTCGGAGGACGCGGGAAGGCGGGCGGAGTGAAGCTCGCCGCGACACCGGAGGAGGCGGCGGCGAGGGCAGCCGAGATCATCGGCCTCGACATCACGGGCACGACCGTCAAGACCGTCCTCGTTGCGCCCGCCGCGGAGATCGCGCACGAGTACTACCTCGGCCTCATCCTGGACCGCGGGTCGAGGGCGATCACCGTCATCGCATCGGCGGAGGGCGGCGTGGAGATCGAGGAAACTGCGAAGACGAACCCCGAGGCCATCCTCCGGCTGCCGCTCCATCCCCTGCTCGGCCTGCAGGAGCACGAGACGCGGCGCATCGGCTTCTTCCTCGGCATCCCGACCGGCCTGCGGAAGGACTTCGCGACCGTGATGCGAGGGCTTTACGCCGCGTTCGTCGAATCGGACGCCGACCTCGCCGAGATCAACCCGCTGGTGGTGACCGACGGCGGTGAGCTGCTTGCCCTCGACGCCAAGATCGTGCTCGACGACTCGGCACTGCTGCGTCACCCCGACCTGGAGGAGATGCGTGACCTCAACGAGGAGGAACCATCTGAGATCGCGGCCAGGGACGCCGGCATCAGCTTCATCAAGCTCGACGGCAGCATCGGCTGCATGGTCAACGGCGCTGGGCTGGCGATGACGACGATGGACCTGGTGAAGCTGGCGGGCGGCGAGCCGGCGAACTTCCTCGACATCGGCGGCGGCGCCAAGGCAGATCGGGTTGCAGCCGCCTTCAAGATCATCCTGGACGACGCGAACGTGAAGGCCATACTGATCAACATCTTCGGCGGCATCACCCGCGGCGACGAGGTCGCCCGCGGCATCGTCGAGGCCCGCTCCCAGCTGACGCGCGACGTGCCGATGGTGGTCCGCATCGTCGGCACCAACGCCGACGAGGCGAAGCCGATCCTGGCCGAGGCCAACCTCATCACCGCCGATTCGCTGGACGACGCGGCGGCCAAGGCGGTCGCGGCGGCCGGAGGTGCGTCCTGAGCATCCTGGTCAATCGCGAGACGCGGCTCCTGGTCCAGGGCGTCACAGGCCGGGAGGGCGAGTTCCACTCAACCGCCATGCTCGAGTACGGGACGAACATCGTGGCCGGCGTCACGCCCGGCAAAGGCGGCCAGTCGGCGCTCGACGGGCGCGTTCCGGTCTACGACACCGTGGCCGAGGCGGTCGAACAGACCGGCGCCAACGCGACCTGCATCTTCGTCCCGGCGGCATTCGCGCCCGACGCGATGCTCGAGGCCGCGGCCGGCGGCCTGCCGCTCGTCATCTGCATCACCGAAGGCGTCCCCGCGCTCGACATGCTGCGGGTCCATCACGTCCTGCGCGCGAAGGGCGTGCGGCTCATCGGGCCGAACTGTCCGGGGCTGACGAGCGTCGAGGAGGCAAAGGTCGGGATTATCCCGGGCAACATCCACTCCCGCGGGCCGGTGGGCCTCGTTTCGCGGTCGGGCACGCTGACCTACGAGGTGGTGAAGGCCATGACCGATGCCGGGATGGGCCAGACCACCACGGTCGGCATCGGCGGGGACCCGATCGTCGGCACGAGCTTCGTCGACGTGCTCGACATGTTCAACCAGGACGACGAAACCGAGGCGATCGTCATGATCGGCGAGATCGGCGGCGACGAGGAGGAGAAGGCGGCTGCCTTCTGCGCGCGGGAGGTTCGCAAGCCAATGGCGGCCTTCATCGCCGGCCGGACGGCGCCGCCCGGACGACGCATGGGGCACGCCGGAGCCATCATCTCCGGTGGCGCCGGCACCGCAGAGTCGAAGCGCGTCGCCCTCGAGCAGGCGGGGATCCACGTGGCCGACTCGCCCAGTCACATCCCGCAGCTGCTGCGCGACGCCGGCGTCCGGTAGCGGCGCGTCCCGGTGACGAGCCTCTTTCCACCCGGCGCGGGGGGTGGCGATCCAAAAGGGCCGATCCGCGAGCCACTGCACCCCGACGAGCGCGACGCCACCCGCTACGCGCCGAAGCCACCCTCGGAACGCGAGAAGTCGTCCACGGATCGTGAGGGAATCGGCGTCTTCCGGTATGCCGGCTGCGGGCTCGGGGTCACGATCGCGCTCGTGGTCGTTGTCGGCATCATCGTGTTGGTGGGCTACCTCCGCGACGACCCCGGCAGGAACGCGGCGCCGGCCGCGTACCGGACGGCGGTCTGCGTCGCGTTCGCGGAGCTGAGCTTGGGAACCGATGCGCTCGAGCGGGGGGCGGCGGCGACCGACGATCCGGATGCGCGGGCGGCGGCCGCCGCCGAGGTCGCGGGGCACGTTGCCGACGCCAACGAAGCGCTGACCGACCTGCCGGTATGGGACCCTGGTCGCTCGCTCGATGAGCTGCTCGGCTCGCAGATCATCACCCTCACCAACGGCGCTGCTGCGCTTCTCGAGGCAGCGGCCGGAGAGGATCTGGAATCGGCGCGCGGGGTCGATGCCATCACCCGCCAGGAGTTGTCGACGGGCCGCTACGGGTTCGACTGCTCCGGCTGACTGCCGAACTCGACGAGCTGGCTCATGAGCTGGAGGTCGAGAGCGCGCTCCTCCAGGACTGCGGGAGTGCCGACGAACCGGAGGACGGCAAGTCCGCCGCCAGTCTCGATGGCATGGACGATCGCTCGTCCTTCGTCCGGCGTCCCTGCCTGCAGCGAGGTCGCCACCTCGAGCGCACGGCCCGCGGGCAGGATGGTCTCTCGCTCACTCGTGGGCCCCCGCGCAATCCCTTCGCCGGCTTGGGGCATCCATCCTGACTGGCCCAGCCAGTCGACGATTGACTGCCCCGCCCGCGGCTGGTCGATGAGCGCTGTCGGGCCGGTCGCCCAGACCTCCCACGAAACCGCCCCGTCGTGGAACGGCCCCTGGGCGAGGACGCTGCCGGCGGTCAGCATGATGGTGGCATCGGGCGGGAGGACGAGGCGGACGTCGCCCTCGTCGCTCGCGATCGTCACCCATCCGTCAGGGACTGCCGGCCGGACGGAGATCGTCGGTTGTGCGCTCGGAGAAGCGGATCGGGCCGAGGTGCACGCGCCCAGCAGGGCGGTGACGCTCACCACCACGCTCACCAGGTGCACCGTCGGGCCAAGCGAGATGCGCACCGGCACCTCCGGAATACGGTGTCGACGACCTGCGGACCATGCATCGCCCACAGTCACCGCGCCATGCGACAGATGACGTAGAGACGCGGGCGCCTATCCCCTTGTCTCGTCACGTTCCAGCAGCTCCCAGAGCACGCCGCTCAACGTGCGAGGATGGACGAAGCCGACGGTCCCGTGGGCGCCGGCTCGCGGCTCGCGGTCGATCAGCTCGGCCTCGAGGGCGGCGAGCCGTCCGAGCTCGGCCGGCAGGTCGGCGGTCGCCAGGCAGATGTGATGCACCCCTTCGCCGTGCGAGGCGAGAAACCGCGCCACCCCGCTCTCCCTGTCGATCGGCTCGACCAACTCGATCCGTGCCGCCGGATCCGCGCCCGTCGGCAGGAAGCAGAGCCGCACCCGCTGCGAGGCGAAGACGAACGGCTCCGCCTCCGGCGAGAGGCCGAAGACCTCGCGGTACCGCGGCAGCGCCGACTCGATCGAGCGCACGACAATGGCGACGTGATGGATCGGGCCGACCGACGCCGGACGGCTCACGGGCGGTGCTCGCCCCACACGCGACGCAGGGCATGGGAGATCTCGCCGAGCGTGACCGACGCCTCGACGCAGGACCGGATTGGTGGAAGCACGTTCTCCGTGCCCGCGGCAACGCGCTCGAGCTCGGTCACCGAGGCGTGCGCCACCGTCTGGTCGCGCCCGGCGCGCAACGCTCGCGTGCGTTCGACCTGGTGGGCTTCCAGCTCCGAGTCGATGCGCTGCGGCTCCGGCCCGATCTCCTCTCCCTCGTCGGTATAGGCGTTGACCCCGACGATGATCCTTGTACCGGACTCGATCGCCATCTGCTGCTCGTAGGCCGCATCCCCGATCGCGTCCTGCTGGTAGCCGTCTGCCAGAGCGGCCAGCGTGCCCCCGCGCTGGTCGATCGCGGCGATCTCGGCCAGCGCGCGCTGCTCGATCTCGTTCGTGAGCGTCTCCACGTAGTACGAGCCGCCGAGCGGGTCGGTCGTCGTGGCGACGCCCGATTCGTTATGCAACACTTGTTGCGTCCTGAGCGCCAGGCGTGCCGAGCGTGGCGTCGGTAGCCCGAGCGCCTCGTCGAGCGCGTTGGTGTGCAGCGACTGGGCGCCGCCGAGCACGGCGGCGAGCGCCTGGATGGAGGTGCGCACGACGTTCACATCCGGTTGTTGAGCCGTGAGCGTCGAGCCACCGGTCTGCACGTGGAAGCGCATGGCCATGCTCCTGCCGTTCGTCGAGCCGAATCGCTCTCTCGCGACGCTCGCCCAGACGCGCCGCGCCGCCCGAAACTTCGCGACCTCCTCGAGCAGGTCGTTGTGGGCGGCGAAGAAGAAGGAGAGGCGAGGAGCGAACTCGTCGAACGCCAGGCCGGCGGCGAGCGCCGCCTCGCTGTACGCAATCGCGTTGGCGACCGTGAAGGCGACCTCCTGCACGGCGGTCGACCCTGCCTCGCGCATGTGGTAGCCGCTGATGCTGATGGTGTTCCAGGCCGGGAGCTCGGCGTGGCAGTACGCAAAGGTGTCGGTCACCAGGCGCATCGACGCCTCCGGCGGGTAGATGTAGGTGCCTCGGGCGATGTACTCCTTGAGGATGTCGTTCTGGACCGTGCCACGCAGCGCCCGCGGATCGGTCCCCCGCCGGCGGGCGACCGTCTCGTACAGGACCAGCAGGATGGCGGCCGTGGCGTTGATCGTCATCGAGGTCGAGACGGCACCGAGATCGATCGATTCGAAGAGGGCTTCCATGTCCTCGATCGAGTCGATGGGAACCCCGACCCGGCCCACCTCGCCGAGCGCCATGGGATCGTCGGAGTCGTAGCCGATCTGCGTCGGAAGGTCGAAGGCGACCGACAGCCCGGTCTGCCCACGGTCCAACAGATAGCGAAAGCGACGATTCGTCGCGTCCGCCGAGCCGAAGCCGGCGTACTGGCGCATCGTCCAGGGACGAGCCCGATAGCCATCGGCATGGATGCCTCGAGTGAACGGGTACGCGCCCGGAGGACCCAGCCGTTCGGCGGCGTCGAAGTCATCCAGGTCGTCCGGCCCGTAGACGGTCCGGATCTCCATGCCGGAGGTGGACCGATGCGGACGCGCCCGCGGGCGCTCGGGCTCACTCATCGGCCACCGATTGTACGCGCCGTCACTCGAGCCGCAGGAGCGGCGAACCGGTGGCGACGACCTGACCGGCCTCGACCGTGACGTCGATGACGCGTCCCGCCCGGGGGGCCCGAACCTCGTTCTGCATCTTCATCGCCTCGATCGTCAGGAGCGGTGCTCCCTCGGGCACCTCCTCGCCGGCCGACACCGCCACCGCCACGATCAACCCGGGCAGCGTCGCCTTCACGGCGATCGGGCCGACCTGCGCGCCGGCCGTCGACTCCGCGTCGGCCAGGATCCGCTCCCGCCACGAGCGGACGGTCACGGGGATTCGGCGCCCTCGGAGCGTCACCACCCATTCACTGCCGTCGCCCTCGACCAGCACCGGCAGCGACTCGAGCCCGTTGACGAGCCGGCCGATTCCGAGTCTGGCGTCGACGATCTCGAGCCGCCAGCCGTCGGATGCAGCGACCCGCGCACCGGCCACCCGGACCTGGTAGTCGGTCATCCGCGCAGCGCCTCGCGGCGTCCGAGCCGACCCCAGGCGGTGCCCTCGTCGCCGAGGTCAGCGGGGCCTCCTGGATTGCTGGTCCGGGCGTGGCGGGCGGCGAGCGCGGCGCTCGCGGCCAGGGCGGCATCACCATCCGCCAGGTCGTGATCGCCGCTCCAACGGTCGGCGATCAGGCGCGTGTCGTACCGGCCGGAGATGAACGCCTCGTCGTCGACCAGCCAACGCAGGAAGCCGGCGTCGGTCTGAAGTCCCCCGATGAGCGTCTCGTCGAGCGCCCGTCGGAGCCGGTCGATGGCCCCTGCCCGGTCCTCGGCGTGGACGAGCAGCTTGGCGAGCAGTGGGTCGTACTCCGGGCGGAGCTCGGTGTTTGCCTCGATGCCGGCGTCGACCCGGATGCCGGGCCCGGCCGGCATCTGCCACGCCGTCACCGTGCCGGCGGTGGGCCGAAAGTCATCGTACGGGTCCTCGGCGTAGAGCCGGACCTCGATCGCATGACCACGTCCGGTCGCGTCCAGCACCGACCGGGACAGGGCTTCCCCCGCCGCCACCCGAATCTGCCAGGCGACGAGGTCGAGCCCGGTGACCATCTCGGTGACGCCATGCTCCACCTGGAGCCGAGTGTTCATCTCCAGGAAATAGTGGCGTTGGTCCGCGGCCACGAGAAACTCGACGGTCGCCGCGTTATGGAAGTCAACCGTGCCGGCCACGCGTCTGGCACTCTCGAACAGGGCGGCCCGCGTCGCTGCCTTCACGCCCGGGGACGGCGACTCCTCCACCAGCTTCTGATGCCGGCGCTGGACGCTGCAGTCCCGCTCCCCGAGCACGGCGAGGCCGCCGTGCCGGTCCCCGAGCAGTTGCACCTCCACGTGCCGGGCCGGCGCAAGGAGCCGCTCGACGTAGATCGTCCCGTCACCGAACGCCGACAGCGCCTCGCGCCGGGCCACGTCAAGCGCGACGCCGATCTCGTCCGGCGTATCGACCCGGCGCATGCCACGCCCACCGCCGCCGGCCGCGGCCTTGAGCATCAGCGGAAATCCGAGCGCCTCCATGTCGTCCCGGTCGTCCCCGAGCGCCACCGTGGTGCCGGGAACGATCGGGACACCGGCCCCCTCCGCCGCCCGTCGCGCCGCGAGCTTGTTGCCGAGCGACTCGAGGGTCTGCGCCGGCGGGCCGATGAAGACGAGCCCGGCCGATTCGACGGCGCGAGCGAAGTCCGCGTTCTCCGAGAGGAAGCCATAGCCGGGGTGGATTGCCTGCGCCCCGCTCCGAAGGGCGGCCTGGACTATGGCATCGATCGACAGGTACGACTCGGTCGCCGGCGGCGGGCCGATCCGTTGGCTGGCGTCGGCAAGGCGGACGTGCAGGGCGCCGGCATCGGCGTCGGAGTGCACCGCGATCGGCGAGATCAGAAGTTCCCTGCAGGCGCGGATGACGCGGATGGCAATCTCGCCGCGGTTGGCGACGAGGACTCTCTCGAAGGGTGGCGGCGTTCTGTCCGTGCGCAAAGACGATCCGCCTAGAGCGGGATGTTGCCGTGCTTCTTGAGCGGCACGGTCTGCCGTTTGTGCGCGAGGACTGTCAGGGCGCCGATTATCCGGGCGCGTGTCTCGGAGGGAAGGATCACCTCATCAACGTAACCGCGCGCCGCGGCCACGTATGGGTTCGCGAACCGATCCTCATACTCGGCTACGAGTCGCGTGCGTTCCGCTTCGCCGTCCTCCGCCGCAGCGATCTCATCGCGGAAGATGATGTTGACAGCGCCTTCGACTCCCATGACCGCGATCTCGGCCGTCGGCCAGGCGAAGTTCATGTCGCCGCGCACGTGCTTGCTGCTCATGACGTCATAGGCGCCGCCATACGCCTTGCGCGTAATGACGGTGATCTTCGGAACGGTCGCTTCGCAGTACGCATAGAGGAGCTTGGCCCCGTGGCGGATGATGCCGCGATGCTCCTGCTCGACGCCCGGCAGGAAGCCCGGGACGTCGACCAACGTGATGATCGGGACATTGAAGCAGTCACAGGTGCGGACGAATCGCGCCGCCTTGTCGGAGGCATCGATATCAAGGACGCCGGCGAGGACCGCCGGCTGCTGCGCGACGATTCCAACGCTGCGACCCTCGACCCGTCCGAATCCGCAGATGATGTTGCGCGCGTACTGGGCATGCACCTCGGTGAACGACCCGTCGTCCACGGTCCCGGCGATGACCGAATGCATGTCGTAGGACTGCTTCGCCGAATCGGGGATCAAGGTGTCGAGCGCAGGGCCGTCGAGACTCGGCTCCGACCAGTCGGGGCGCCGTGGCGGCTCGTCGACATTGTTCGATGGCAGATAGCCGATCAAGGTGCGGGCAAGCTGGAGCGCCTGCGGCTCGCCGGCGCTGAGAAAATGCGCGACTCCGCTCTCCTCGTTGTGAATTCGGGCGCCGCCGAGGCCCTCGAAGTCGATCTCTTCGTGCGTCACCGTCTTCACCACGTTCGGGCCCGTGACGAACATGTAGCTAGTCCCGTCCACCATGACGACGAAGTCGGTGATTGCCGGCGAATACACGGCGCCACCGGCACAGGGTCCCATGACCAGCGAGATCTGGGGAACCACGCCTGACGCCAACGTGTTTCGTAGAAAGATGTCGGCATACCCGCCCAGGCTGACGACGCCTTCCTGGATGCGCGCGCCTCCGGAATCGGAGAGGCCGATGATCGGAGTGCCGTTTTCGATCGCCAGATCCATCACCTTGCAGATCTTTTCGGCGTGCGCTTCCGACAACGAGCCGCCGAACACGGTGAAGTCCTGGCTGTACGCGAAGACGAGGCGCCCGTCGATGCGCCCGAACCCGGTGACCACCCCATCGCCCAGATACCGTTCCTCGTCGAGTCCGAACTCGCTCGCACGGTGGGTGACGAACGCATCGAGTTCCGTGAAGCTGTCATCATCGAGCAGCAGCTCGAGACGCTCACGGGCAGAGAGCTTGCCGCGGGCATGTTGCTGCTCCAGCCGTCGAGCTCCCCCACCCTGCCGCGAATCTTCTCGTAACGACCGCAGACGGTCGAGCTTCTCGGCGGTCGACACGTGGCAGACTCCTTCGAACGGCGTTCGCTGGTGGGCCCGGCAGGAATCGAACCTGCGACCATCCGGTTATGAGCCGGTTGCTCTGACCATTGAGCTACGGGCCCGCAGGGCGACGGTGGACAACTCCGAGTATAGACGCATGTCTTTGCACAACGACGACTCGATTTCTCCACGTTGTGGACAACTCCGGTGACCGACGATCACCGGGAGGCCTATCATCTCCGCGTCGCTCCAGCGACGCAGACACTGCCTCGAACGCACGAAGGTGACGCGTTGACCAAGGTAATCTCAATCGCAAACCAGAAAGGCGGCGTCGGCAAGACGACCTGCTCCATCAATCTCGGCGGGGCGTTGGCCGAACGCGGGTACCGCGTGCTGTGCGTGGACATGGACCCTCAGGCGAACCTGACCGTTGGCCTCGGCGTCTCGCTTTCCGACGTCCGGCATTCCATGGCGGACGTCATGTCGGAGGATCGCGTCTCGCTCGATGACGTCGTCCGCACCACACAATCCGATGGACTATGGGTCGCGCCGGCGACGCTCGAGCTTGCCTCGACAGAGGTCGAGCTGTTCACCGCCATCGGGCGCGAGATGGTCCTTCGCGATGCGCTGGCGGGTTGGGCCGAACGCCAGTTCGACGTGATCATCATCGATTGCCCGCCCACGTTGGGGCTGCTCACCATCAACTCGCTGGTCGCGAGCAACCGCGTCATCATTCCGGTTCAGACGCAGTACTACGCGATCAAGGGCCTCACCGCGCTGATCAAGGTGATCAATACCATCAAGATCAAGCTGAACCACGATCTCGAGGTCCTCGGCCTGCTGCCAACCTTCTTTGATGGTCGCACGGTGCTCGCGCGCGAGATGCTGGAGAACCTGCGCGAACTTGGCGATCATCGGGTCTTCGGCACCATGATCAAGCAAACGGTGAAGCTCGGAGAGGCGCCTCTCACGGGCAAGCCGGTCACCGATTATGCGACTAGTTCGGCGGCGGCGCGCGCGTTCCGTGATCTGGCACAGGAGGTGATCGATCTTGGCTGACAAGCGGCCGGCATTCAAGGAGAACATTCATCGCCTCTTCGACGAGGCGCAGAAGACCGACCTGGCGCCCGGCATCGTATCCCTCATCGAGTCACGGGCAACGCAGGCGCAGATTCGAGAAGTGCCGGTCGGCAAGATTCTGCCTAATCCTGCGCAGCCGCGTCTGTCATACGACGAGGACTCGCTGACCGAGCTCGCTGATTCGATTCGGGAGCATGGAGTTCTTCAACCGATTCTGGTTCGACCGAGTGGCTCGCAGTACGAGCTGGTCGCCGGCGAACGCCGATGGCGCGCATCGCGCATGGCGGGACGCGACACGATCCCTGCTATCGTCGTCGACTTCGACGAGAGCACGGCGCTCGAGGTCAGCATCATCGAGAACCTTCAGCGCGAGGACGTTTCGCCGCTCGAGGAAGCGACGATGTTTCGCCGCATGACCGAGGCGTTCGGCTACTCGGTCCGCCAGCTCGCGCAGAAGGTCGGCAGGGACAAGGGATATATCGAAAATCGCCTCCGCCTCTCCGACGCGCCCGCCGACATTCGGGAGCTCGTGTCATTGCGCAAAGACACGATCAGCCATGCGTACGAGCTGATGAAGATCGGCGATGAACGGCAGCGCCGGCGCCTTGCAAAACGGGTCGTCGCCGGGCAGCTGCCGCTGGCCAAGCTGCGAGCGATCATCGGGGGTGAGCCGGCAGTCCACGATGCGGCCGTCGGCCAGAAGCCCCGACGGCGCGCGAAGACGGTCGCGGGCGAGATGCACGCCACCAAGGCGGCGGACGACGCCCTGATGGGTGCACGTTCGAAGCTGTCTGAGGGCGTCGACGATCTGGTCGAAATCCTCCGACAGCCTGAGATGATGCACCAGATCCCCGAGGTCAATCGCGCCAACTTCGCGAAGCACCTCACGATCACCAAGCTGAAGATCGAGAACGCGATTGCCCTCATCAGAGCGGGAGCGCCTCAGCGAGAGGAGACCGACTGAGCAACGCAGCCCTCAGGCGGTGTAGGACATGACCTCGCGGTTGGTGACGAGGAAGTCGACGAGCTTGGAGCGGGCCGCCGGGTCGATTCGCCTGAGCCCACCGACTGCCTTCGGAAGCTCGAAGATCGGCGCCGCCAGCGATCCCGCAGTGTCGATGCCCACGACATGATCGGGTCCGCCGCCAACGATGAACGCCCGTTGGAATCCGCGTGCATCCATGTCAGTCACCCGACAGAAGGCGGCGATGGCGTTGCCGACGCCCATCCGCTTGGCGAAGTCGATGAAGAGGTCGGCCGCCCAGGTATCCACCTGCGCATCATTCTGGGCCGCGACCATGTCCCGGTACCCCTTCTCGTCGATCTCGCTCATGCTCACACGCTTCCTCTTGGAGTGACATCCCTGCACGCCGCCCGATTCTAACGGAGCCGGCGAGCACGCCGCCAGAGCCGGCGCAGGGACCGGCGGCTGCGCTATCCTCGCACGCATGATCGACCGCACCGCCGATCCGCGGACCGAGGACACCCTCGTCTACGAGCTGCTCCAGACGCCGCGCGGCGCCACCGAGCCACGGGTCATCGGGCAGGCGATCTTCCGTGGCGGACGAACGGTCGTCGAAGCGCCGGACGGCGTCAGGATCGCCGTCGAGGAGCTCCTCTCGCGCACCTTCGTCGATCGAGTGCAGGCCGACGAACGTCCGCGCGGCTACCGTCGGAGCGGGACCGGGATGGTGGACATGCTCGTCCCCGGCATGGCCGAGCACTTCATCGCTCGCCTGCGCGGCCTCTGGCTCAGCTACCCGGACGGGTCCGTTGTCACGGCGCGGCCAGGGGGAGCCATGAGCACGATCGAGGCCGTGACCGAGCCATCCGACACCGGAGCGCCGGTAACCGATACGCGGATTCGCCGATCGACGCTGGCCAGCGCCGATCGGCGGCTCGGTACGCGGCCGCTTGTGCGCGCGCACGCTCCCGAAGACGGGCGCCGGCCGGAGGGCGAGCTCGGCATCGGCCATATCAACAGGACGGATTGCGGCTGGATCTCCTGAATCGGCAGGTTCCGCCCACAGACCGACGCGGAATAATTGCGCCGTTTCGCCCTGGTGGATCGGTATGATGGGTACATGACGCTCGTGAAGTACCTCTCTATTCCTGCGGTGATCGTCGCGATCGGAGCCATCTACTGGTTCCTGTCCTACGAGGCGGCCGGCACGGCGATGCTCGTGATCTTCGGCGTCGCCATGGCGCTGATGGGCTGGGTCCTGGTGCCCACGTTTGGTGACGTGGGGCCGACGGCGCCGGTGGATCCGGAGTGGCACGAACGCGACTCCTGAGTCCGCGCATGGGAACGCCGGACACTGCGGCTGCCCTGGCGGCAGAGCCGCCAACGCAGTGTCCGGCTCACTGGTACTAACGGGCGAGCGGAGCCAGCGTTAGCCCTCGGCGGATGAACAGCCCGTTCAGGTCCCCATCTGATCGGCCGCGCCGAGGCGCTCGAGGAGCCCTCGGGTCGCCGCCGCGTCAACCTCGTCGCCTTTGATCTCGAACAGAGCCAACGCCCGGCGTGCCAGACCCACGGCGAGGCCCCGGTGCCCGGCGGCCGCATGCACGGCGGCCACGTCCACCAGCGTATTTGCCTTCGACAGCGGCGCGTCGGTCTCCTCGACGAGCCCGAACGCTTCCTCGACCAGGAGGACCGCTGCGGCAAACTCGCCTCGGCTCGCCAGCACGCGCGCGCGTACCCGCCGCCAGAGATTCTGGGACTCGACGTCGTCGTCAGCCGACAGTCCCTCGCTTTCCGTGGTGAGGGCGAGGGCCTCGTCGGCCCGTCCCTGCCTCAGGACCGCATCGGCCAGCATCGCCGCGACCGTCGAGAGCGTGTATCTCTCCCCCGCCGCCGAGAGGATCTGGTAGTCACTGCGAAGCTCACGCTCGGCCCGGACGGCATCGCCGGCAAGCACCTCGACTCGACTGGAATCGAGCGAGACGGTCGCCGCCATCATTCGGCCGCCGAGGTCACCGAGCACGGCGCGCGCCCTTCGATACAGCGTGCGTGCCTCGTCGGTTTCGCCGCGCAGCGCGTACAGGTGGGCCAGCGCACACAGCACCACGCCCTCGGCACGTCGGTCGTCGCCGATCTCGGCCGCAATCCGCCGTCCGACCACGATCGCCTCCGGCACGGGCATCGGCCCATAGAGGGCACAGAGCGCGAGCGACATCAGGTTCCTCGATTCAGCTCGTTGGTCGCCTGCCAGACGGGCATGCTCAACTGCCTGTTCGACGGCTCGTTCCGCGGCCCCGTAGTGGTTTGCCGTTCCATGGACCCACGCGAGGAGTCGCCACGCGCGGACGAGACCCACGTGGTCATCCGCCGCCTCGAGCACGGGGATCGCCTCCTCGGTCTCGCGGATCACCTGTTCCGTGCGCCCCTGAGGATCGAGCGTGTACTGCAGGAAGAGCCCAACGAGAGAAGCATTCGTCGCGAGCAGGGCATCTCCATGGGCGCGAGCCGCGTCCAGCGCCTCCGTGGCGCAGCGTTGCGACTGCTCGAACTCGCCCAGATCGGCCTGTGCTTCTGCCAGATCCAACTGGAGCTCGGTGCGGGTTCGCATGCCGGAGGGCAGAAGCGCGACCGCACGGTCGAGCAGATTCGCCGCCGCGGGCGCGTCCCCGCGGGCGAACGCTCGCCTTCCGGCCCCGGCAAGCTGCGACGCGGCTCGCGCCGCCAGCGCGCGTGCCCGATCATCCTGGGGCCCCAGCTCTCCCAGGTGGCGAGCGCTCTGCTCCAGGTGGTAGCCCACGATCTCCTCCAGCTCGCCGATCCGCTCTCCGGCGCTTGCCTCGAGCCAGTTCGCGAATCGCTCGTGGAGCTCCGCCCGCTCCCGCTTGAGCAGCGACCTGTATGCCGCGTCATGGATGAGCGAATGATCGAACCGGAACGACGTTTCGTCCATGAACACCGAGGGATCCGGGCGCACGAACTGGCGTCGCACCAGCCGCTTGATCGATAGGTCGACCATCGGCTTGAGTGCCTCCGACGACATCGACTCGACCGCGCCTTCGTAGAACACGAGCCCGACGACTGAACCCTCTTGCAACACCGTCCGATCCTCGAGCGCGAGGCGGTCCAGCCGAGCCTCGATCAGCGCGGCGATGCTGGGTGGCACCGGGAACGCCGTCAGCTCGCGAACCGCCGACCAGGTGCCATCGTCCTGGCGGCGGAGCATCCCGCGATCGACCAACATCGAGAGCATCTGCTCGAGGAATAGCGGATTGCCCTCGGCCGCGTCCGTGATTCGCGACAGCAACGCGTCCGGGAGCCCACTGCCGCCGATGATGTTGGCAACCAGCTCTTCCGTCTCGGATTCCGACAGGGGCTCGAGATCGATTCGGCCTGCGCGGGGACCCTCGCCCCATCCGGGCCGCTGGTCATAGAGTTCCGCGCGTGCCGAGCAGACGACAAGGATCGCTGCGCCGGCGGCCTCCACCAGGTGCTCGATCAGGTCGAGCAGGGTCGGCTCGGCCCAATGAACATCGTCCATGACCACGACCACGGGTGCCGGGCGAGCGAGTGTCTCGAGCAGGGTCCGGGCCGCCCAGAAGGTCTCCTCCAGCGGAAATGTGGCATCCGAGAGTCCGAGCAGCGGCGCCAGCCGATCGGCGACGTCGATGCGCTGGTCGCACAGCGTGCCGAGGCGTTGGAAGGCCACCGCGGGAGGCAGTTCGTCCTCGATCGCGGCCGCCGTACGGATGAGTTCCACCAGCGGCCAGAACGTGATGCCGTCCCCGTACGAGAGGCATCGACCATGAAGGGTGACGGTGGCCGGATCCAACGAGCTGAGGAACTCGTGGATCAATCGGGACTTGCCGACTCCGGCCGATCCGACAACCGTCATGAGTCGCCCGCCACCATCACGCTCGGACGCGGACTGGCCTGCCGCCAGCGCGGCAAGCTCCTCGCCCCGGCCCACGAGTGGAGCCTCCATGCGCCTCGCGCTCGAGGGGCCAGCTGTCACCGAGACCAGGCGGTATGCAGGCACACGGTCGGCCTTGCCCTTGAGCTCGAGGGGCTCTACGGCCTCAACCTCGACCGCGTGCTTCACGAGCTGATAGGTCACGGGACCCATCAGCACGTCGGTGACGGGAGCGGCCTGCTCCAGGCGAGCTGCCGTGTTCACCGTGTCACCGGTCACCAGCCGTTGCCCCCCAACTCCGTCGCCGGCCACCACCTCGCCCGTGTTCACGCCCGTTCGATTCTCGAGCCGGATCCCCCATCGTCGCTCGAGCTCGTCGTTGACCTCGACCAGGCGCTGCTGCATTTCGCTCGCCGCGCGCACCGCTCGCAGCGCATCATCCTCATGGACGATCGGCAGCCCGAAGATGGCCATGATCGCGTCGCCGATGTACTTCTCGACGGTGCCTCCGTGTCGTTGGAGAACCGACTTCATCGCGTCGAAGTACACCGTGAGTGCATCCCGCAGGGATTCCGTGTCGAGCCGCTCGCCGAGGTTGGTTGATCCTTTCAGGTCCGAGAAGACGATGGTCACCGTCTTCCGCACCTCGCGGGCATCCAACTGGACGCCGAGTGGCGCGCCGCACATTCCACACAACCGGAATCGCTCCGGATTCGCCTCGCCGCACTGCTCGCAGACGTTCACGAGCCTGAGTCTATGGCCTGCGCCACACCCTCATTGACCGCGCCTGCGGGCTCCCTGCCGCTGGAGCTGGGGGCTGCTCACTTGCCTCCGCGCCAGGTACCGTTCTCCGAACTGAGCACCACCACCGTCATGACGCCCTTGATCCGAGCGACGGACGAGATGCACGGATCTGGCTCGGCGATCCCGCTCGTATCGGTGCACCGCTCGACGAGAGCGTTGTCATGGAACATGACGATCTCGTGGGGTTGCGTGCCGCCCGGCAGCGTCGACGAATGGAACCGGAAGGTCAGGCGAAGCGGGGTCTCGACCGTGGTCGTCGGCGCCGAGATGGTCGCCTCCTGCCCGAAGCATCGGAACCCGGTCGCGCAGCCGGTGATGGGACCCTCGACGATGGTCACCAATCCGGGGAAGCCCGCGGGCACCGTGACGGCAGTCGTCATCGGATCCTTCTTGGACGGGCCGTTTCCTCCGCCGGTCGTGACCGTCTCCCCGGTGGCGGGGATCCAACCGGCGGCAGCGTCGGGATCATCCGGAGCTGGATGGACGTTGGTGACCTCCGCGTCGGTGTTGTCCGCCGTGTTGGGGTCGAGCTCGGTTGCGCTGACGACGGCGGTGTTCGTCATCGTGGTGGCGCTCGAGGTATTCGGAGCACCGACCACGATGGAGACATTCGCCGATGCTTCGGCCGCCAGCGTCCCCAGGTTGCAGGTGACCGTCCCACCCGCCGTGGAGCAGCCGGGCGTCGAGCTGGAGATGAGCGTCGAGTTAGCCGGCAGCGTGTTGACGAGCATCACGTTGGTGGCCGCGTCCGGGCCGTTGTTCGTGACCGTGATGAAGTACTGGACCGCGTTGCCGGCCGTGACCGGATCAGGCGTGTCCTCCTGGTGAACCGAGAGATCCGCGGTCGGGTCCGGCTCCACGTCGAAGCTGGCGGTCACGCTGCGCGCCTCGGACATGCTGACCACGCAGGTGCTGCTGCCCTCGCAGCCGGCACCACTCCAGCCAGTGAAGGTCGAGCCGGGGTCGGCCGTGGCGCTCAGGGTCACGCTGGTGCCGTCGGGGTAGTCCTCGGCGCAGTCGTCGCCGCAGCTGATGCCGGCCGGATCGCTCGTGACCGTGCCGGAGCCGTCACCGTCGCGGGCCACACTGAGGCTGTGGGTGACGGGGATGGGGTCGAATCTTGCGCCAACGCTGCGCGTGGCGCTCATGGTGACCTGACACGTGCTGCTGCCGTCGCAGTCACCGCTCCAGCCGGTGAAGACAGACCCCGGCTCCGGCGTTGCAGTCAGCGTCACCACCGTACCGTCCGCATACAGTTCGGAGCAGTCGGGGGGACACTCAATGCCGGCCGGGTCGCTAGTGACGGTCCCGCCGCTTCCACTCGGCCAGGACACGGCGACCCCCAGCTCGAACGCAACTTCGGCGATGCTGATCGCGACGCTGTCGCTGCTGCTGCCGTCATCGTCGTCGCTGACGGTGACGGTGACGGTGTAGGAGCCAGCCGTGCTGTAGCTGTGGCTGGCGGAGCACAGGCCGGCCTCGATGGCACCCTCGCTGACGCTGCC
>JBHENV010000042.1:0-7794 GCA_046261895.1 Candidatus Limnocylindria bacterium | reverse complement strand
GCTTCACGTCAAGTCGGCCGATGGTGTCCTGCACATCACCGACCATCGGCTTGATCTCGACCACCACGAGCGATCCTGTCGCCGGGTGGTGCCGGATGCCGGTGTCGCCAGTCGCGTCACGGACGACGCGCACGACCCGTGCTACGCGAGAACGGACCGATACAGGTCGACCGTCTCCGCGGCGATGCGGCCCCAGCTGAAGCGCTCGACCGCGCGACGCCGACCGGCGCGGCCCATCACCTCGCGCGTGGCGGCGTCTGCCATCAGCGCGTTGATCGCCCCGACCAGATTGCGCTCGAAGCGATCGGGGTCGACTGGTGACATCGGGTCGTCAGGACGCAGCTCCACCGGTACGAGGAGCCCGGTCTCGCCGTCCACCACCACCTCGGGGATGCCGCCGACCGCGGACGCCACCACCGGCGTGCCGCAGGCAGCCGCCTCGAGATTGATGATGCCGAATGGCTCATAGACCGATGGACAACAGAAGACCGCGGCGTGCGTGTAGAGCTGACGCGCCTCCTCCCGGCTGACCATCTCGCCGATCCATACGACGTTCGGGCGCTCGGACTGGGCGGCAGCGACGCCACGCTCCATCTCCGCCCCGATTTCAGGCGTGTCCGGCTGTCCGGCGCACAGCACGACACCGATGCCCGGATCGAGGTGCCGAATCGCGTTGACGAGGTGGACGATCCCCTTCTGCCGGGTGATGCGGCCGACGAAGAGCACGTATGGCACCGACGCATCGACTCCGTGGCGACCCAGCGCCGCCGTCCCGGCATCGGGATGGTAGAAGTCGGAGTCGATCCCGTTATGGATGACGTGGACCCGCTCGGCCGATATCTCGAACAGCCGAAGCACGTCCTCGCGTGTCTCACTGCTGACGGCGACGACGGCATCGGCGACCTGAAGCGCGGTGCGCTCGATCCAGGTGCTGACCTCGTACCCTCCGCCGAGCTGCTCGCGCTTCCACGGACGCAGCGGCTCGAGCGAGTGGACGGTGACGACAAACGGGATTCCGTACGTCAGCCGCACCAGGAGCCCGGCGAGATGCGTGTACCAGGTATGTGCGTGCACGATGTCCGCGTCGACGGGGTCGGCCACCATGCCCAGGTCGCGGGAGAGCGCGGCGAGCATCGGTCGAAGGCGCTCGTCGGCTGCGGACAGGTCGTGGACGGGTGGATAGCCGCGGACGCGCCAGCCTGGGACGTCATCGGCACCCTCACCGAACGTCCGAATATCGAGCTCGATGAGCGGCCGCAAATGACGGGTCAGTTCGTCGACGTGAACACCGGCGCCGCCATAGATCGAGGGCGGAAACTCGTTGGTGAGGATCAGCGCGCGCACGCGCCAAGCCTATCCTGCGTGCTGGGCGTCAGAGTCGGCCGCTCGATGGCCGCGTGCCGCGGCCCTCAGGAACACATCGATCTCCCCGAGCTCGAACGGCTTCGCGATGACCGGCGCCCACGCGCCGATCTCGGCCCGCCGCATCGGATGCGCGGCCGTGCATACCACCGTCGGGACGTCCGGCAAGCGCCCATCCCGCCGAAGCTCGCGCGCCAGGTCGCCGCCCCTACCGTCGGGGAGGTCGTCATCCAGGATGAGGAGGGTGGGCGTCGACGTTTCGAGCGAGGCGAGCAGCTGGGACAGGGAGGTGAAACCCTGTGTTGACCAGCCGGAGTCGCTCGCAATGTCACGCAGCAGCTGGAGTGTCGCCACGTCGTCGTCGACAACGAAGAGTGTCGGCACAGCGTCTGTCGTCGGCACGATCCCATCCATCTTGGCACGGTCAATCCGTGGTACATGAGCAAG
This sequence comes from Candidatus Limnocylindria bacterium, assembly GCA_046261895.1. Lineage (GTDB taxonomy): Bacteria > Chloroflexota > Limnocylindria > QHBO01 > QHBO01 > JACDBZ01. The sequence goes on along the minus strand of JBHENV010000042.1, from coordinate 5,985 downwards.
CGTCGTGCCGCGCACCGCCGGCGGGCCTCGGCACACATACTCCCCTGTAGTATCCTGTTGGGGCATGACCACCGAAACCACCGCCGCCACCGAGATCTCTCTGCCGGTCGTCGGCATGACCTGCGCGAGCTGCGTGAATCGCATCGAGCGGCACCTGCAGCGCGCAGATGGCGTGGGCGAGGCGAACGTCAACCTGGCCACGGAGCGCGCCACCGTCCGATTCGATCCGTCACTGATCGACCGCACCGGGATCGTGGCGACCATCCAGGCGGCGGGCTACGACGTCGGCCGTGATGCCACTGACGAGACGACCGGCGACGGAGCCGAGGCCGCCGATGAGGCGGAGCGAGCATCCGAGCGCCGCGAGCTGCTGACCGGCGCCATCGTCTCGCTCGGCGTCGGCGTCGCGATGATGGCGATCATGTTCGCGCCCGGCGGTCCGCCGTGGCCGATGATGGACGTCAATCGCTGGTTCATCGCTCCCGCCACCATCGTCCAGTTCGTCTACGGCCGCCGCTTCCTGGTCGCTGCGCTGCGGGGCGCGCGCCACGGCGAGGCGAATATGAACACGCTCGTCGCGATGGGCACGCTGGCGGCATATGGCTATTCGATGGTCGTGACCCTCATGCCGGATCTCCTCATGGCCGCCGGCATCGGGCATGAAACATACTTCGACTCCGCCGCGGTGATCATCGGCCTGATCCTCTTCGGCCGATGGCTCGAGGCGCGTGCCAAGGGCCAGGCTGCCGGCGCCGTCAGGGCGCTCCTCAAGCTGCGGCCGGATAGCGCGCGAGTGCTGCGCGAGGGCGGCGAGCGCGAGGTGCCGGTCGATCAGGTGGTCGTCGGCGACCTGGTGCGCGTCCGACCCGGCGACCGCGTGCCGGTCGACGGCATCATCATCGATGGAGCGTCAGCGATCGACGAGTCGATGCTCACCGGGGAGTCCCTACCGGTGGAGAAGGCGGTCGGCGATCGGGCGATCGGTGCGACGATCAACGCCAGCGGGTCGTTCGTCATGCGCGCCGAGCGCGTCGGACGCGACACCGCGCTCTCGCAGATCGTGACGCTCGTCGAGCGGGCGCAGGGCTCGAAGGCGCCGATCCAGCGCGTCGCGGACCGGGTCACCGGCTGGTTCGTGCCGGCCGTCATCGGCATCGCGACCCTGACCTTCGTCGGCTGGGTGGTGCTCGGTCCCGAGCCGACGCTCACCTATGGGCTGACCTCCGCCATTGCGGTTCTGATCATCGCCTGCCCATGCGCCATGGGCCTGGCAACCCCGACCGCGATCATGGTCGGCACCGGCAAGGGCGCCGAGAATGGCATCCTCATTCGTGACGGCGGCGCGCTCGAGCATGCGCAGCGCATCACCACCGTCGTGCTGGACAAGACCGGCACGATCACGCGCGGCGAGCCTGCCGTGACACTGGTGAAGCCGGCCTCCGGCACCGACGAGCGCTCGCTTCTCCGCATCGTTGCCGCCGCCGAGCGCGGCAGCGAGCACCCGCTGGCCGAGGCGATCGTTCGCCACGCCGATTCGGCCGGGATCGAGGCCGTCGAAGCAACCACGTTCGAGGCGGTCGCCGGACGCGGCGTGCGGGCCACGGTGGATGGCGCCACGGTGCTCGTCGGCACGGCCTCCTTCCTCGCCGATGCCGGCGTCGACCTCGCGGCGCTGGCGGCGATCGACGTCGGTGATGCCTCGCCGATCTTCGCGGCTCGCGACGGCGATCCCATCGGCCTCATCGGGCTTGCCGACACGGTCAAGCCTGCCTCGGCAGCGGCCATCAGGCGCCTTCAGCGAGCGGGGCTCGATGTCTGGATGCTGACCGGCGATCGCCGCTCCACCGCCGAGGCGATCGGCGGGAAGGTCGGGATCGGTCCAGAGCGGATCCTGGCCGAGGTCATGCCGGCCGACAAGGCCGCCAAGGTCGAGGAGCTCCAGGCGTCCGGGGCCACCGTCGCCATGGTCGGCGACGGCATCAACGACGCGCCGGCCCTGGCACAGGCCGATCTCGGCATCTCGATCGGCACCGGTGCCGACGTCGCGCTCGAGGCATCCGACATCACGCTGGTCGGCGACGATCTCGGCGCCGTCCCGACGGCCGTGCGCCTGTCGCGAGCCACCATGCGCACCATCCGCCAGAACCTCGGCTGGGCGTTCGGCTACAACATCCTGCTCATCCCGGTGGCCGCCGGCCTCCTCTTCCCGCTGGCAGGCGTCCTGCTGAACCCTGCACTGGCTGCCGCTGCCATGGCGCTTTCGAGCGTCAGTGTCGTCGCCAATTCACTGCGGCTGCGGACGTTCCGCGCCGCCTGAATGTCCGGCCCAATCCGACCCTCATTTCGCATGTGAACCTACACCGCTTTCGCTAAAACGCCAGACCCATGAATGGAGAACCCGACGATGACGACGATGGCAAAGGACCCGGTCTGTGGCATGGAGGTCAACCGCGAGGTTGCGTCCGCCCAGGCCCTGACGAGCGACCACGACGGCGAGACCTACTTCTTCTGCGGGAAGGGCTGCAAGCTCGACTTCGACGAGGAGCCGGCCAAGTTCTTCGACCCGTCCTACCAGCCGAGCATGTAACGTTCCGCGCCGGTGACCTACTCCGACGATGCGTGGAGCGAAGTCGCTCCCGGGTCCGTGACCCGTGGGGCGGGTCTCCTCCCCAACGGAGACAAGAATCGGCTGCGCTCGTGCGTCATCTGACCCGTTGCTGCGGGTTGATGACCATGGAGCAGCGTCCTGATGGCCGTTAGCCCCGCCGTACGGGAAACGGCACGATGTGGCGCCTGCGAAGCTTCTGACGGCGAGGATCGAGTGCGCAAGCCGGGAGGCAACTGAGACCGACGACCCAACTCGCGATTTGTGTCGTACGGGAGCATTGGGCGGGAGAACACACGCTCCCGGCGAGTTGAGCGTGAGTCACGATCCGCAACGGCCGATCCCCCGGATGATGGTTCGGCAACGGAGCACATCGCGAGACGGGCCAGCGTCACTCGATCGGCCGGGAGCCCCTAGACTGACGAGCGCATGCCCCTCATCAGCACCCGAGCGCTGACGAAGCGCTATTCCGGCGGTGTCACCGCGCTCGACGGCCTCAGCGTGGAGCTGGAGGCGGGCGTTATCGGCCTGGTGGGCGCCAACGGGGCCGGCAAGAGCACGCTGATCAAGATTCTGCTCGGACTGTTGGAGCCGACGGATGGTGGCGCAAGCGTCCTCGACCTCGACACGGCGACGCAGGGCGCGGCGATCCGCGAGCTGGTCGGCTACATGCCCGAGCACGACTGCCTGCCGCCGGACGTGTCGGCCACCGAATTCGTGGCGCACATGGCACGCGTCTCCGGGCTGCCGTCCGGCGCCGCCCGTGAGCGAACGGCCGACGTCCTCCGGCACGTCGGGCTGTACGAGGAGCGATATCGGCCGATCGGCGGGTACTCGACCGGCATGAAGCAGCGCGTGAAGCTCGCCCAGGCGCTGGTCCACGACCCGCGGGTCCTCTTCCTCGACGAGCCGACGAACGGCCTGGACCCCGCCGGACGCGACGAGATGCTGGCGCTGATCGAGCGGATCGGTCGCGAGTTCGGGATCGCCGTGATCGTGGCGAGCCACCTGCTCGGCGAGATCGAGCGGGTGGCCACCTGGCTGGTGGCGATCGACGCCGGCCGGCTGCTGCGGACCGCTCCATTGGCGAGCTTCACGGAGCGCACCGGCCAGCTCCTGATCGAGACCGATGAGCCCGCGGACGGCCTCGCCGCCAGGTTGATCGCCCGCGGGATCGACGCGCGCGTCGATGGTCGGATCGTCGTGGCCGACCTGGCGTCCGGCGACGCCAGCGAGTTCGGCATCTACGACGCCGTGCGCGACGAGGCCGTGGCACTCGGCCTTGCGTTGGTGCGCCTCGAGCATCGGCGCCACCAGCTCGAAGACCTGTTCCGAGTCCGAGGGACCGATGCGCGTGTTGCCTGAAACCGTCGGCACCATCTACGACATCGGCTACCGCAGCTACGACGGTCCCCGGCTCGGTCGTCGGGGCGCGATCGCGGCGATCGTCGCTGCCGGGCTCCGCGCCGTCTTCGGGCTCGGCCGGTCGGGCCGCTCGAAGATCCTGCCGTGGGGCGCAATCGTGCTGGCTGTCATGCCGGCGGTCGTGGCGGTCGCCATACGGGTGTTGGTCGGTGACCTGATCGACCTCTACAGCTATGAGAACTACCTGTGGAGCATCGGCGCACTGCTTCCGATCTTCGTCGCATCGCAAGCTCCCGAGCTCGTCGTGAACGACATGCGGCATCGGGTCCTGCCGCTCTACTTCAGCCGCCCGATCGGCCGCGTCGACTACGTCGGCGCCAAGCTCGTGGCGCTCACGCTCGCGCTGCTGGGCCTGACCCTGCTGCCGGTTCTCATTCTCTTCACCGGCCGCATCCTGGCCGCCGAGGACCTCGTGGCCGCGGTCGGCGACGAGATGGGCGCGCTGCCGGGAATCGTGGGCAGCGGCGTGCTGCACGCAGGCGTGCTCGCCGCCCTGGGCCTCGCGATCTGCTCCCTGGCCGGCCGCCGTGCGTACGCCGCCGGTGCGGTGCTCGCCGTCTTCCTGATCGGCGGCGTGGTCAGTGGCACCTTCCAGGCGCAGGGCCGCGGGCTGGAGTGGATCGCTCCATTCCTGAATCCCCTCTCGATCCTGGACGGGGCACGCCAATGGCTGTTCGGCGGCGCCGTCGACGAGTCGCCGGTCACCAGCGCCGACCTGCCGCTCGCCACCTACGGCCTGGCCGCCGCGATCATGCTGGGTGTCTCCCTGGCGATCCTGGCGCTCCGCTACCGACGCGTGACGACGTGAGCGTCCTCTCCCTCGCCGGGGTCTCGCGCTGGTACGGCAACGTCGTCGCCGTCAACGACGTCACCTTCGAGGTCGGCCCGGGAATCACCGGGCTGCTCGGGCCGAACGGTGCCGGCAAGACGACCCTGCTGCACATGATGGCCGGCTTCCTGGCCCCCTCCGCGGGCGAGGTCCGACTGGACGAGACCCCGACATGGCGGCACCCCGAGGTCTACCGGCAGATCGGCTTCGTGCCCGAGCGCGAAGCGGTCTACTCGTTCCTGACGGGACGCCAGTTCGTCGTCGCCTCGGCGCGGCTCTCGGGGATGGCCGATGCCGTCGCGGCCGCCGATCGAGCCATCGACATGGTCGAGCTGCGCGATGCCGCCGACCGGGCGATCGGCGGCTATTCGAAGGGGATGAAGCAGCGTGCGAAGGTCGCCGCTGCTCTCGTGCACGATCCGCCGACCCTCATCCTGGACGAGCCGTTCAACGGGATGGATCCGCGCCAGCGGCTCTCGATGATGGACCTATTGCGCGCGATGGCCGCCGACGGCCGCACGATCCTGTTCTCGAGCCACATCCTCGAGGAGGTGGAGCGACTCTCCGATCAGGTCCTCGTGGTCGTGGCCGGGCGCCTCGCCGCGTCGGGTGACTTCCGTCGCATCCGCCGCCTCATGACCGACCGGCCGCACAGCTTCACCCTGCGCTCCACTGACGATCGTCACCTGGCACGGGAGCTCCTCGCGGCACCCGAGATCGAATCGGTCGAGCTGCGCGATGGCGTGCTCACGCTGCGCACCGGCGACTACGGCGCGCTCACTCGGGCGGTGGCGCCCGCTGCCCAGCGGGCCGGGGTCTCGCTGCTCGAGCTGCGCCCCGCGGACGAGTCGCTCGAATCGGTCTTCAGCTATCTCGTGCGCCGATGATCGCCACCCTGGCCTGGCTGACCCTTCGAGCGCTTCTCAACCGGCGACGCACGCTCCTGCTGGGACTCCTCGGCGCGCTGATCGTGGTGGTGGCCGTGGTGTACCGCCTCGGCGGCCCTGCCGAAGCCGAGGCTCTCGACTTCACCGCCGACCTGCTCGGCAACTTCGGCCTGGCCGCCCTGCTGCCGCTGGTGGCGGTGATCGTCGGAACTTCCGCGCTCGGCTCCGAGCTCGACGAC
>JBHENV010000041.1:0-4487 GCA_046261895.1 Candidatus Limnocylindria bacterium | reverse complement strand
AAGACCACGGCGCTCCTCGAGCGGATGGTGGCGCTCGTGGCGACGGGAACGGCGTCGATCGACGAGATCGCCGTGGTTACTTTCACACGGAAGGCGGCCGCCGAGCTGGCGGAGGGCTTCCAGATCGCTCTGGAGGAGGGGCTCCGCCGCTGTCGCATAAATGGCGACGCCGAACTCGCCGAGCGGCTCGACCGGGCGCTCCGGGACCGGGATCGTGGCTTCGTGGGAACGATACATGCGTTCTGTGGGCGGCTCCTCCGCGAGCGGCCGATCGAGGCGGGGTTGGATCCCGCATTCCGCGAGCTCGTAGGCCCCGAGCTCGAAGAACATCGTCGGCGCTTCTGGGAGCGCTGGATGGATCAGGCGTACGGCGGGCCGGATCCTGCGCTCGCCGCGCTCGCCGAGGTCGGGCTCTCACCGAATGATCTGGTCGACGCCTTCCGATCGCTCGACGACAACCTCGACATCGAGTTCCCAGCGGAGCTGGTCGAACGCCCGGATTCCGGACCGATCCGTGCCACGCTGGCGCCGCTTCTCGACGGCATGCTGGCGATCATGCCACGTCACGAGCCGCCCGATGGCTGGGATCGACTTCAGACGATCGTCCGCGGGTTCCGCTGGCTTCGAGAATCTTCGGAGTGGCTCGATGACGCCCGCTTCTTCGACTCGATCGCACCGCTGATCGGCTGGGGGAGCTCGCAATACCGGCGCCCCACCTGGAATCGATGGAGCTCGAGCCGGGCGGTGCAGGATCGAATCCGCGAGCTGAACGCCGCCCTGGAGGACTTTGGCCGCCCAGGCGGTCTGGCCGCCGAGACCCTCGACCGCTGGTTCGCCCACCGCTACCCGATCGCGCTCGACTTCAGTCGTCGGGCGGCCGCGGCCTACGCCGAGGAGCGTCGGCGCGCGGGGCGCCTCACGTTCAACGATCTCCTGGTCCTCACCGTCGGACTACTGCGCGAGAGTCCCTCGGCTCGCCGCGATCTCGCTCGGCGTTGGAGCTGGCTCTTGGTCGACGAGTTTCAGGACACCGATCCGGTCCAGGCCGAGATCGTGTTCCTCCTGACCGCTGACGATCCCGCCGAGCGCGAATGGACGCGCGCCACTCCGCGGCCGGGTGCGCTCTTCGTGGTGGGAGATCCCAAGCAATCGATCTACCGTTTCCGCCGCGCGGACATCGCGGTTTACCGCACCGTGCGGCAGAAGTTCGAAGCTCTGGCCCGCGAGGCGGGGCCTCACGGCCGGCCGCTCGGCGATATCGTCGGACTCGACGCCAACTTCCGTTCGCGGCCATCGATCGAGCGGTTCGTTGACGACGAGTTCGCGCGCCGCTTTCCGGTCGACGCAACCGATGCTCAGGCGGCCTTCGCGCCGCTCCGGGTCCAGAGGCCCGGTGCGGACGCCGTTCGCGGAGAGGTCGAAGGCGTTTGGTGCTACGAGATCGATCCCGCCAACCCGCAACGTCACGCGGTGGTCGCGGCGGAGGACGCGGCGAGGGTCGCCGGTTGGATCGACGCCCGAATTCGAGCGGGCGAACGAAAGCCGGGTGACTTCCTGATCCTCCCGTACCATCGGAAGTTCCTGGCGGCATACGCCGAAGCTCTCGAGGCGAGGAACATTCCCGTGCAGGTGACCGGAAGCGACCTCGTGATCGAGGAAGAGCTCGGTGAGCTGCGCCTTCTTCTCGAGGCGCTCGCCGATCCATCCGATGAGTCCCTGGCCGTGGCCGTCCTCGTCGGGCTCTTCTTCGGTCTCGACTACGAATGCCTCGTGGCGCACGCGCTGGCGGGTGGTTCGTTTCGGATCGCGGGAGCGCCGCCCGGCGACTCTGAGGGTCCGGTCGTCGAGGCGCTCGATCGCCTCCGGGATTGGTGGCGGCTGGTGCGCTCGACGCCCGCCGATGTGTCCGTTCCCACGATCGTCGAGGAGCTCGGCCTCCTCCCCTACGCGGCGGCCAGCGGTCTGGGCGCCGCCCGAGCCGGAGCCATCGGTTACATCATGGAGGTGATCCGCAAGATCGGGATCGAGGGCGACACGTCATTGCGCGGAGCGATCGAGGCGATCGAGGTAGCGCTCCAGCTGGGTGAGGCCGAGGCGCCACTCGAGCCGCTGCGCGAAGACGCTGTCAGGATCATGAACCTCCACAAGGCGAAGGGGACCGAGGCGCCGGTCGTCGTGCTGGCCGCCCCGACCGGGGTACAGGATTTCCCGATTGGGATGCGTGTCGAGCGAACGGCGGCAGGCAGCGCGATAGGGTGGCTCGAGATCCGATCGAAGCAGCGAAGCCAGTATTCGGCGCCCGTCGTCGCGCGGCCACTCGATTGGTCGCGTCACCAGGTGGAGGAGCAGCGTTTCAAGGCGGCCGAGCGCGACCGGCTCCTCTACGTGGCCGCGACGCGGGCGCGGGACGAGCTCCTGGTCGGACGGTGCCGCAAGTGCGAGAGGCAATCGTTCTGGCTGCCGCTCTATCCGTGTCTCGAGCGCTCGTGGCCGCTGCACGCGCTGGATGGTGCGGCGCCGCGGGAACGGCGCCGGCTGGAGCGGCCGGTCGAGGCGATCGTGGCCGAAGCCGAGGCCGCGCGCGAGGCGCGGATGGCGCGGAAAGCGCCGAGCTATACGGCGGTGGCGGCGAGCGTGCTCGCCAAGGCTGGACGCGAGCAGGATCTCATGCGCGGCGCCGGCGGGCGTGGGCGCGAGTGGGGGAGCGCCGTCCACGCCGCGCTCGAGGCGGCGCTGCGCGGGCTCGACGGCGAGGCGCTTCGGCTCGCGTGCCGCACCTCGCTCGTCGGGAACGCGCGCGACGTAGGAGCGGAGGGGGAGCCGAAGGAGCTCGAGGAGCTGGTCGCGCTGGTTGAGGCGATCGCGGGCTCCGATCTCTTCGCCCGTGCCCGCGCCACGCCGGTGTGCCTACCCGAGGTGCCGTTCGCGTGGCGTCGCGAGGTCGACGGCGAGGTGCAGATCGTCGAGGGCGTCATCGATCTCGCGTTCCGGGAGGAGGGCGGCTGGGTGCTGGTCGACTGGAAGACCGACGAGATTGCCCTCGCCGTGCGCGAGGAAGCCTACAATCGCCAGCTCGGGCTCTACGCCGAAGCCTGGCAAGCCCTCACCGGCGAGCGCGTCGTGGCGCGAGACTGGAGTTCGTCGCCGCCCGCCACTAAACGTGCCACCGGTCTGAATCCGATGTCGCCACGATGACGACGCGGTCAGGTTTCGAGCCGCTGTAGTCTCTCGACCAGATCGGATGGAGGGGAGTACATGAAGCGTCGTCCCACCTTCCGTCGGACGAGAAGCCCCCGGTCAGCAAGATCATGGAGGTCGGTTCGAGCAGTCTGGTACACGACGTCGTGGCTCGTCTGGTGTGACTCGATCGTATAGCGAGCGCCCGGGTGCCTAAGGGCGTGCCCAAGAAGGGCCAATTGCCGATGGTTGAGTCCAACGGAGGGTTTCAGTACCCGCTCTACGGCCCGGATCTCTCGCGTCTTTCGCGCGAGAAACTCATGCAGCTCGTTAATGGCTCGGCGTAAGATGTCGAGCTGATACAGAATGAAGTACGTCAGATCGTTGTCGTCGGTCTCTGTATACAGAAAGGACTCTGCGTACCGTGCTGGCGCCTTAGCAAGCAATCGTGAAATGGAAACGAATGAGACGAGCCAGTACCCCTGACGCAACATCGACCAATAGAAGAGGGCACGCGCCGTGCGCCCATTGCCGTCTACGAATGGGTGATCGTAGGCGAGCCAGAAGTGAAGCAGGATGGCCCCCAGGACCGCAGGCACATACGGCTCCTCAGACTCCGCATTCGCGAAGGCGCACATCTTCTGGAGACGGTCTGGGAGCTCGGCGGCATCCGGTGGGATATGGAGAGTGGTACCATCTGTTCTGTCCGTTACAACGACAGCATCCTCAGGATCTCCAGCCCGACGGAGCCGGCCAGCAGCGAGAGGGTCATCGAGGGTATTCTCCGTAACGGTTCGATGAAGATCGAAGATGATGTCCGGAGTGAGCTCGCGGTCGACAAGCTCCCGTATCCGATGCATGGCGATGTAATTGTTCAGGACCATGCGCTCACTTCTATCTCGTGGCTCCCGCCCTGACCGGATCATTTCCTTGGCGCGCTGGACCGTTGTCGCGGCGCCTTCGAGGATGCTGGAGCTGGCCGCCTCCTCAATCAGAGAAGTGACCAGATAGCGATCACGGACCTCGGGATTAGTAACCTGCTCGCTCACTTCGATGCGCCCGCTCGCATCACGATCGATGCCCGAAACGAACTCCAGCACCGGGTCCGCAAGCGTGAACCGAAAAGGCCTTCCCTGCTTGTCGACGAGGGGAACGGTACGATACATGGGGAGCCGGGCCATCTTCATTCCCATCCACCAGTCCTGGACGGAGAGACCGTCTGGTGGGTCGAGATGAATGACCTTGTCCCAATGGAGGTATTTGCCGTCTTTCGTCGGTCTTAGCGCGCCTGCGTCTAAGACACGGCGCAG
>JBHENV010000040.1:0-12146 GCA_046261895.1 Candidatus Limnocylindria bacterium | reverse complement strand
GTCCAGCAGGCGCACCGCCTCGAAGCCCCCCGTCACGACCTGGCCGCCGAAGGAGTTCGGGTAGCTGCGCTGCTGCATCTCGGTCTCGTTGACAGCGGTCGCCTCGAGGCCGCCGCCCGACTCCACGATCTCCTGCTCGATCCGCGCACCGGTGGTGGAGGCGAACGTCTTCGTCTCCCGGCCGGCGACCATGTTCGCCTCGCGGATGGCCACCCCGGGCACGCGGGCCATGGCCGCATCCGCGTCCATCAGAATGCGGAGCTTGTCGTCGAGGCTGACCGCGAATGGATGCTCCTCGAACGGCGTCCGGTAGGTGGCCGTCACCGGCGGCGTGTCGTCCAGCTCCACCGGACCCTTTTGTGCCACGGCAGAGGCGCGCGCGATCTCCACCGCTTCGCCGGCGATGCGGTCCGCCTCACCCGTCTCGAGGACGGCGCTCGAGCTGAATCCCCACGCCCCGTTGACCAGGACGCGGAGCCCGAATCCGGCGCTCACGTTCGATGTCGCCGCCTCGAGCGCGCCGTTCTTGACGGTCAGTCCCTCGTTGCGGCGCTCGACGACGCGGATGTCTGCGTACTGGGCGCCGAGCCGATCGGCGGTGTCGAGCGCGCGTTGGATCAGGTCGTTCACGGGCGTGTCCGATACAGCGGATGAATGGCGGTACAGGCTACTCGACCGGCCGGGCGACCTGCGGGGTCAGATCGCGCTGCGTACCGGGCACCACCATGTTGCTGCGCTCCTCGATCACGAAGACCGCGTCGATCGACTGCTGGAGCAGGGTCAGGATGCCGCCCGGCCGCTGAATGGCCGCGCGCAGGCCGCTGGGCGAGCCGATGGCGCTGATCGAGAAGGAGCGGCCGATGGCCTCGCCGTCGATCTCGATCGTCCCGGCGCCCAGGACGGCGACCGAGCTGGCGGTGATGCGGACGTTGTCGACGGCGATCGCCTCCGCTCCCGCGTTGCGTAGCTCGTAGATCAGATCGTTGACGGCAGTCGGATCGAACGACCCGTCGATCTCGATCACGATGCCCTGGCCCTCCACGCCGCTGATCCCGGCGAATGCCGCCAGGGCGTGCAGGTCCTCCTCGGTCAGCTCGAGCGCCGACTGCCCGAGCAGCTCAGCGCGCTCGTACTCGCGCGTCTGTTCGCGCAGGTTGGCGAGTCCGTCGCTCAGCACCACGTTGCGCGCCGAGAGCGTCTCCACCAGCGTCGAGAGCTCCTGCGCCGACAGGCTGGACAGTTCGATCGGGCGCGCCTGGGAGCGCAGCTGTCCGATCAGCAGGATACCGATGATCAGGGCGACGGCGAACAGGCTGAGCTGCGCGAGGCGGGCGGCCATCAGAGCGGCTCCGTGACCGGCGCGCCCCAGCGCAGCCTGGTATTGCCGATGAAGGCCTGCAGCGTCAGCTCGTCGCGCGCCTCGCTCGCGAAGTTGAGCCCGTAGGCGTCGATGCGCCGCGCGACGCGCGCCAGGTACGCCGGATGGGCGAGGAAGCGATCGTGGAGCCCATCCGGCCCGATGGCCTCCATCCGGAACGGCGGCGACAGGAACGCCGTGTTGACGAGGATCGAGGAGCCGACCCCGTAGATCGAGGTGGTGGAGACGAGCCTCTCGGCCGGCACCCCTTCGGCGGCACCGCCCGCAATGGTGATCGCCTCCGCTCCCGATGCCCACAGCGCGGTGACCAGGTCGCGGATGTCGTCGACCAGCACGATGTAGTTCGTGGGGCTCTCCTCGACCGGCACGGGCCGATCGGAATCGGCGATCTCGATCACCGCGCCGGGACCACGAACCGCATCGAGCCCCGACGCCAGCCGGGCGATGGCGCGCGCCTCGTTGAGCGCATCCAGCTCGCTGCGAGATCCGGCGTCACGCTCCTGGAAGCTCTGGACGCGACTCTCCTGCTCCTCGATCTCGTCTCGCAGCGCCTCCTGCCGCCGCTGAAGCTGCTCCGCTTCGGTGACCAGCACCCGCTGCGCCGAGGTGACGAACTCCTGACGTGCCAGCGAGCTGTTCCACTGGGCGGTGGCCACGAAGCCGATGGCGGCGAGCGCAGCGGCGATGCTGATCGCCCACTGCGGGCGGGACAGGCGCGGCTGCGTAGACCTCCGGCGCGTCATGAGGCGCGCCTCGCCGCCCGGCGCGAGAGCCACGCCGCCGTCCCGACGGCGGCGAGTCCGACGGTCGCCAGCAGGAGCAGCAGAGGCAGCGGGTTCTCGACCTCGTCGGTCGGCCGCTCCCCGGGCGTCGAATCGGGGACGACGCCGGGGGCGCCGGCGACGCCGCCCGGATCGACTTCGCCTGCCACGGGCCGGTCCACGTTGGACGGCCCGATCGGCTCCGGCGCGATCGGCACCGGCTGGTCGACCCCGAACTCGTCGAAGAACTCGGCGTAGAGGACGTCGGCGCTGGCGCCGGTGGCGGCCTCGAGCGCCTCGGCGTCGGACGCTCCATCGCGGTAGGCAGCCGTCAGGCGGGCGATCGCCTCCCGCCCGTACCCGTCGACGATCAGGTCGACCATGGTGGTGCCCTGGGCGTACGAGAGCTGGCCGCCGCGCTCGCCGATCGGAAACTGGGCGCTGATGGCGTCGAAGGAGAAGAGCCCGGCACCGGACGCCTCGAACTCCACGATCCCCCGCTGATCGCCCGCATCGTCGGACTCCGACCAGGTCGCGATCCCCTCGTTCAGCCAGCGTGCAGGCTCGTGGAAGGCGTTATCGGTCGCGTCGAAGAAGACGATGTGGGTGACCTCGTGCACCATGGCGACCTCGAGGTAGTCCGGCGAGCCGCCCCCGAGCCACATGAAGATCGTTCGCAGCTCCGGGAACGCCGCCGCGCCGGTCCACTCCCGAGCCCCCGGTCCGAGCGCCCCGAAGAACTCCTCCTGGGTGTCGTACACGAAGACGTCGACCGGGCCGGCGAGCTCGGTGCCGAGGAGATCCTCGGCGCGCTCGACGCCGACCGCCGTGAGCTCCCCGAAGCGGCGCGCCTGCGCCTCCGCGTCGCCGTACCAGTGGACGGTCGCCTCGCCGAGCTGTGCCTGCTGCCAGTCCAGGCCGTCGCGGTCGTCCTCGTAGCGGATCGTCCCTTCCGCACCGAGCACCGCCTCGTCGCCCACGATGGCGCGCCACTGATAGGTCACCAGCGTGTTCGGGGTCACGTGCTCGACCGACGTGTCCCACACGTAGGTCGCCACGTCGCCGTCGGGCTCGACCGGCACGACGAAAGACGACTCGCTATCCGGCGTCCGCAGCAGCAGCTCCAGCCGGTCCGGGGCGGCGCCCGGGAGCTCGACCTCGAACCGAACCTCGACCTCGTAGGTCGACTCGGCGGTGCTCTCCCCGAACCCGTCGAACGCGCCGGCCTCCGGTGCTCCGACGAGGCCGATGACTGCGGCCGCGATCGCCGCCGCGCCGAGGCGGATCAGTCCCATGACACCCGCCCGAAGTCGATGAGCCCGATGGTGAGGTTGCCGAGGCCGCGCAATCCATCAGCGACGAGCCACCACGTCTCGCCGTAGGACCACGGAATCACCGGCGCCTCCTCGCTCACGCGAGCCTCGACCGCGTCGTAGGCCGGCCCGATCTCCTCCTCGGCAGCCGCCGCGGCGGCATCGAGGAGCGTCGTGAACTCATCGTCGCGCCAGTCGCCGTAGTTGCTCAGCGCCCCCGCCTCGAGCAGGAGGCCGTACAGCGCGTGCGGGGAGGCATAGTCGGCGATCCAGTTGACCGTGAAGATCTGCGCGGATCGGCGCGTGTCGAGCACGTCGAGGAACGTACCGAAGTCCATCGTCTCGATCTCGATCTCGACACCCAGCTCCTCGCGCCACACGGCGACCGCCGGCTCGACGAAGAGCCCGTTCGCGTTCACGACGATCGTGCCGAGCTCGCCTCGATCCTGGTAGCCGGCCTCCTCCAGCAGCGCCCGCGCGCGATCCGGGTCCGCCTCCAGCTCCGGGTCGAATCCCTCCGGCCAGATGGCGGGCGGGACCAGGCTGCCGGCCGCCTGTGCGGAGGCACCCTCCGACAGTGGCACGAGCCGTTCCCGGTCCAGGGCGAGCGCGAAGGCGCGGCGAACGCGCGCGTCGTCGAACGGGGCCTGGCTCGTGTCGAAGCCGAAGTAGCTGATCGTCAGCGGCTCGGCTGCATACAGCCGTGAGCCCAACTCGCGGTCATACGCGATCCAGGTGGCGTCGGAGCCGGCGACCTGGGCCAGGTCGACGGCATCGTCCGCGAAGGCGCCGACCGAATCCCCGTCCACCGAGCCGACCCATCGAACCTCGTCGATCGGCGGCGGACCGGCGACGTAGCGCTCGTTGGCGCGAAGCACGAGGTCCGGCCCCTCGGTCCCGTCCAGCAGGTACGGACCGCTGCCCACGAACTCATCCGCTGTCTGCCAAGTCGGCGTCGCATCGGCCTGCTCCGGCACCACGAAGGTCGCCGGGGTGGCCACGATGTCGAGAAAGTACGAGGCCGGGTGGCGAAGCGTGATCACCAGCGTCCCATCGTCGGGTGCCTCGATCCCGACCTCGTCCTCGCCGCCATCCCCGGCGAGTCGCTCGGAGGCCCCCTCCACCACGCTCAGCACATCGGGGGCTGTCGCTTCGGTGGCCGGATCGAGCAGCCGCAGCCAGGAGCGGCGGATGTCCTCGGCGACGAGTGGCGCCCCGTCGCTGAACGCGAGGTCGTCACGAATCGTGAACTCGTAGGTCAACCCATCGGCGCTGATCTCCCAGCCCGATGCCAGCGATGGGTACGGCGCGCCGGTCTCATCCAGGCGGGTGAGGCCGGCGTACAGCTGAAGGAGAAGCTGGACGTCGGCGGCATTGGCAATGAAGGCCGGATCGAGCGTTCCTGGCGGGCCGGCCAGGTAGCGCAGGGTCGGACCCGCCGCCATGATCGGTCCCCCCGATGTCGTGGTCGACAGCGCGACCAAGCCCGCCGCGACGAACGCGGCAACCCGTGTCAGGCGTCGCATGCGGGCTCCAGACCAGGGGCAGCCAGGGTGAGGGCTCGGCGCACGGCGGCTAGTATACGGTCGCCGTGCAGCACGTCCATGAACACCGATTCCAACCTCAGCCCGCGGGCAGCCTGACCCTGCGCCAATTCGTCGAATCGCTGCGGCGCTGGACGCCCGAGATGCGGCAGATGATCCAGATCGCGCTGACCCGCACTGACGAAGAACGTCGGCACTACCTCCAGCAGTTCCACGCCGGGCACCATGAGCGCGAGGCGGGAGCGCTCGACGGCTTCATGCGTTGGGCCTACTCCGATCCGCGTCTCGAGGATGTCCCGCTCCTGCTGGCCGAGCTCGACAGGACCGATGCCGACTACGAGGGCGCGCTCGAGCACGAGGCGGACGTGCTCGTCCGGCAGCGTGCCCACGGCAAGACCGCCGCTCAGCGAGTCGCGGACTACCTTGCCCTCCTCGGCATGGAGACCAGCGATCGCGTGCAGGTGGCCGTCGCCAGCCTCCTGCCGCCAGGAACGCCGGACCGCGCCATCGCGGCAACCATCCGCCACATGCGCCGCCGCTGGCTGGAGCTGTACGGCGACGATCCGTTCTTCGCGGAGGACTGACGTCTTGCGACGCTCGTTGCTGGGCATGAGCCTGGTCGTCTACGGTATCCTCAGCATCATTCTGGTCGGCGCCGGGGCCACGATCGGTCTCGAGCTCGCCTCGCGCGTCGAGCGCCTGGCCGCGACGGCCGACGGGACGCTGGCCGCTGCCGTGCGGAGCACCGACGCGGCGGCCGACTCCTTCACGAACGTGGACGCCAGCCTGTCCGAGTCGGAAGCCTCCGCAGACGCGGCCGCTCAGCTGGCGCGCGACGCATCGGGCACCCTTGCATCCCTCGCCCGCTCGATGGAGCTCTCCGTGTTCGGCGCCCAGCCCCTGCTGCCGTTGGCCGGCGAGTTCGATGCGAGCGCGGGGCAGGCGGCGGCACTGGGCGACACCCTCGACCGCGTTGGCGGGTCGTTGGGCGACACGCGCACCGACGTGGCCAGCATCGCGACGGAGCTCGACGGGCTGAGCACAGAGCTTGCCGCCCTGCGGGACGCCAACGAGGGCGGCGGCTCGGCGCCGCCACTGCGCCTCTTCGTGATCTTGCTGCTCGCGTGGCTGCTCATCCCCGCGCTCGGAGGCATGCTCGGCGGCCTGGCCCTGCTGCGGACCCGGCCACCGGCGACGACGACCCCCTAGGATCGAAGGCAGCGGTCAGTCCGCGGTGCGCAGCACCCGCCGCAGGCGCAGCAACGAGCCGACGTACAGAACGACGCCGATTCCGAGGAGAACGCCGAGCATCCACACATCGACGACGCGCCCCCGGAGCATCAGCTCCTGAAGGGCGGCGATGCCGTGGGTGACCGGGAGGGCGTAGGCGATGTACTGCATCCACTCCGCGAAGTCGGTCACCGGCAGGACGAATCCGGAGAAGAACACGCTGGCGAGCAGGATCAGCATCGAGAGCTGCACCGCCTGGCGCTCCGAGTCGGCGACGAGCGAGATGAGCAGGCCGAAGCCGAGCGAGGCGAACGTCAGCAGCATCACGATGCCGATGAAGAGAGCGACGCTGCCGAGCAGCGGGACGCCCAGCACGCCGACCAGCAGCACCCCGACGATTGCGCTGACCGCCATGCTCAGAACCGCGTAGGCGATGTACTTGCCGACCAGCAGCTCCATCGAGGTCACCGGTGCGACACGGAAGCGGTCCATCTGGCCACTGAGCCGCTCGCGCACCATCGATAGCGCCGTCAGCGTGATGGCCAGGTGCTGGATGACGAGCGCGAACACGGCCGGTCCGAAAAAGTTGAGGACCTGCGGGGCCGTCGGCGCAACGTTCTCGGTCTCGGCGGTCGTCGGGCGGGCGATCACCTCCGGCGAGATGTCGCGTACCTCCGGGCCGAGCTCGCCCTCCGCGAGCGTGATCCCGGCCGCGGCCGTCCGCTCGATGATCTCGGCGTTGAGGCTGCTCACCAGGATCGACGTGGCCAGTGTGGCGAGCTGGTCGTATACCGGATCCACCTGGTTCCAGGCCACGCGGATCGTGGTCTGATTCCCGGCACGCAGCTCCTCGGCCGAGTGGTCCGGCACGATCACCAGCAGATCGATGTCACCGTCTCCCAGCCGCTGCTCTGCGGCGTCTCGGTCCTCCCCGACCTGCGTGATCTCGAGACGCCCGGGGGCGAGGCTCTCGTAGTCCTCTGCCGTACGGGAGAAGTCGCTATCCGCCGGCACGACGATCTCGGTCGCGAACGGAGCGCGGTAGCCGCTGTACCCCAGCCCGAACAGGAACATCACCAGGAATGGGCCGAGGATCAGGCTGGCCAGCACGCCCGGGCGGCGGACGACCTCTCGCAACTCCTTGCCGGTGAAGGACGCCATGCGCACCAGGCTGTGCGAGATGCCCTGCGCCAGATCACCCACCGCGAACTCCGGCGTGCTGGCGCTCGGGGTCCGACCGCACCTCCTGCCCGCGCGTCGCGCGGCGCTGCTCGACGAGTCCGGTGAAGACCTCGTCGAACGTCGGCTGATGCTCCTCGAGGCTGCTGACGCCGACACCGGCCCGCCGCAGGGCCTCGATGATCTGCGGCGTGGTGCTCGCCGCGTCGTCCGTGGTCACGATCAGCCGCCGCGGCCCGGGCTGCCGCACGCCGGTGATGCCCGACACCTGGCGGATCATGTCGGCATCGACCGCGCGCTCGGCGGTGACATCGAGCACCTCGCCACCGAACACGAGCTTGCGCAGCTCGTCGGGCGTGTTCAGCGCGACGAGCTCGCCGTCGGCGATGAGCGCCACCCGATCGCAGTACTCCGCCTCGGTGACGTACTGGGTGGTGACGAGCAGGGTGCGGCCCTCCTGCTTGAGCGTCCGCAGCTCATCCCAGATCGCCTGGCGGAGGAGCGGGTCGATGCCAGCCGTCGGCTCGTCGATGAAGAGGACGTCGGGGCTATGGACGAGGGCGCACGCGAGCTCGAGGCGTCGCTGCATGCCGCCTGACAAGTCGCGCGCCAGGCGGTGCCGGGCATCCGTCAGGTCGACCACATCGAGGGCGTGCCGAATCAGGCGCCTGCGCTTGAATGGACCGATGCCGTAGAGCGCAGCGACGAAGCCGACGTTCTCCTGGGCCGACAGGTCCTCGTACAGGCTGAAAAGCTGCGGCATGTAGGCGATCCGCCCGCGCGCTCGACGGCTGAAGCGCATCGGGTCCTCGCCGAGCACCCGGATGCTGCCACTCGTGCGGCCGAGCGTACCGGTCAGCATCCGCACGGTGGTCGTCTTGCCCGATCCGCTGGGGCCGATGACACCGAGGATCTCCCCCGGATCGACGTCGAACGACAGACCGTCGACGACCGTGCGGCCATCGAACGCGCGCGAAACATCTCGCGCGACGATGATCGGCTCGGTGCTGGGCGGTGCGGTCACGCTGGGGCGTGAATGCAATCCGTGTGCCTCCCGACGACCAAGCGCTTGGTCGAGCCCTATGCCACCCCGCGACGGGCGAGCATGCTTCTGAGCCGATCGGCATCTCGGGGAGCATGACCGCCGATGTCGTTGTTGAAGTACGCCCAGACGGGCCACCCCGCGGATGCCCAGTCCGTCATTCGCTCGGCCCACGCGGTCAGTCGTTGCGGGGAGTAGCGCCCTGCGTAGCGTGCTCCGGCGCCGTGGAAGCGAACGTAGACCATCGGTCCGACGCGCGTCGACAGTGTCGCCGATCCCGGCATGTCATGGAGGCACAGGGCGACGCCCGCGGCCTCCAGCGACGTCGTGAGCTGCGGCCCGTACCAGCGAGGATCGCGGATCTCGATGGCCTGGCGCTCGCCGGCGGGCGCGGCAGCAAGAAAGGCCTCGAGCCGCTCGTGATTCGGCGCCCAACGCGGCGGAAGCTGGTAGAGGACGGCTCCGAGACGCGGGCCGAGGCTACGGGCGGCCGTCCAGAGGCGCTCGAGCGGCTCCGCCGGCTCCCGCAGCCGCCGCAGGTGCGTCAGATATCGGCTCGCCTTGACGGCATACTGAAAGCCGTCTGGTACGCGGCCCGCCCAGCCGGTGAAGGTTTCCGGCGTTGGCAGGCGGTAGAAGCTGTTGTTGAGCTCGACCGTATCGAACCGATCGGCGTAGAACTCGAGCCATCGATCGCGGTGGAGGTCGGCGGGATAGAAACCGCCCGCCCAGTGCCGGTACTCCCATCCCGACGTTCCGACGCGCACGCGGATGCTCACAGAGCGGCTACAGGCACGCGATATGCCACCGCGAGTGGACGAGACCTGCAGCGAGGGGAGTCCGATGAGCAGCATGAGCACAGAGGAACGCGACCGGCTTCGCAAGGACCAGTTCGCGTACGTGGACCGCGACGGTGGCGAGCACCTGCCGATTCACGACGAATCGCATGTGCGCAACGCGATCGCTCGCTTCAACCAGACCGACTTCGAGAGCAAGGCCGCGAAGGAGCGCGCGCGCAAGAAGATCCTGGCCGCGGCGGAGCGGCACGATATCGAGGTCGACGAGGAGAGCAACGTCCGCGAGCGGGCGGACTGACGCAAATGCGATCCATCTGGAAGGGGCCGATCATCTTCGGCATGGGAGACAGGGCGCGTCGTCCTGGCGCGCGTCACGATTCGAACGCGGGAGCGAGGCCACGCTGCGCGCCGACAGGCTCCGCCCCGAGTCCTACACCGATGCGTACCGCACCGCGCTCGAGGAGCTGATCGATCAGAAGGTTCGGGGCGAGGCCCGCACGTCGAAGAAGCGGAGCAAGCCCGAGCCCAAGGTGATTGACCTCATGGATGCGCTCAAGGCCAGTGTCGATGGCGCGAAGGGCGGCTTGCGCTCGAATCGCTGCACTGGGCCAGGTTGCTTCCGAGGATCTTGGCGTATATACGTATATACGCCAACGCCGAAGCATCAAGACCCTTGCGGCACGCGACACTAGACCGACTCAGAGGCGCTCTTCATGCTCCGCAGCGTCGTCACCGCCCAGACTGGTCTCGCGTTCGGGCGACGGAGTTGCGTCCAACGGCTCTTCCGTGCCCGGCACCGGCCGGGATTCCATGCGGTACGCCGGATCGTTCGGTGAGAGACCACGCTCGGACCCATAGCCGGATTCCCTGGTCGCCAGCTCGGTCGGGCCGCCATCGGGCCGGTCCTCCCCTGGCTCGCCGACGTCACCAGCCTGGGCCGGCGCCGTGGCGCCGCTGGCGGCTGTAACCGCGCCCTGATCCTCCGGGTCGCTGACCTCACGTCGCTCGCCCGGAACGAAGGGTCCCTCCGACTCGTCCGGCGTCAGGCTGCCGGTGGCGCCCGTCAGGGCGCCACCGGAGCCGTTTCGCGCTGTCACCGCTGGACGGGCGCCTCGACGTCGCCCCGCCACGCGCCGGTCTCGCTGCCACGGCTCTCGATGAACTCCTTGAAGCGCTCGAGATCGCCCTTGACGCGGCGGTCCAGGAATCCGAGGGCCGTTCCGACGTTCTCGACCAGACCCTCCGGGTCGGCGTCGAGCTGGAGCGTGACGCGAGTGGTGTCGTCGTCGATGCGATGGAAGGTCACCACTCCGGCGTTCTCCGCACCCGAGGTGGCGTTCCACGCCACGCGCTCGTCCGGATGCTGCTCCGTGACCTCCGCGTCCCACTCCTTGTCCTTGCCGCCGACCTCGGCGACCCAGTGCAGATGGGAGTCATCGGTCTGCGTCACCGACTTCACACCCTCCATGAACTGCGGGAAGTCCTCGAACTGGGTCCACTGGTTGTAGGCCGTGTTCACGGGGACCTTGACGTCGATGCTTTCGACCACGGAAGCCATGGCGGATTCTCCTCATTGTGAAGCTGTTGCTCGCCCTACCGCATGCAAGGGCCGCGCCAACCGGGTGAGCGCCAACGGCGCGGTGGCTCCCTATACTCATCGCGCCCCGTTGCTGTCCCGCCTGCAGCGGTCTGCCCGCGGAGAGCTCGTGCCTCGATCGATTCCCAATCTCCTCCCTCCCTGCCCCGGATGGCGCCGCGCCTCGGTTGCCCTCGCGATGCTCGCGTGCCTGATCACGGTCCCCGCTCCCCTGCTCGCCCACGCCGAGCTTGTGATCTCGAGCCCGCTTCCGAACGCATCTCTGGTCGAGGGTCCGGAGCGCCTCACCATCACCTTCAGCGAGCCGATCGAACCGACGAGCGGGTCCGTGAAGCTGCTCGACCCACAGCTGCGGCAGGTTGATCCGGCCGGCGCCGTGGAGGTGGACGCTGAGGGCACGACCGTCACCCTCGACGTCCCGCCGCTCGATCCCGGCATCTACACCGTCAGGTACCAGGTCGTCTCGACCATGGACGGCCACGCCACGCAGGGGCGGTTCGCGTTCGTCGTGGATCCGACGGGCGCGCAGGCGCCCCCGACGGGTGCCACGGCATCGTCGTCGCCATCGGTCGACGGTTGGGCGATCGTCGCGCGCTGGCTGGCCCTGACCGCCGCACTCGTCGCGTTCGGAAGCTTGACCACCTGGTGGCAGGCAGCACGCCCCACGCTCGATGCCGCCGCCTCGCGCGTGGATCGGCGCCCACCCTGGCGCATGGTCATCCTGTCCTGCGCGGCCGCCGTGGCCGGGCTGGCGGCCTACCTGGCGCTCTCGGCACGACCGTTCGCCGGACTCGACGGCACCCCCGGTGGACTCCCGTTCGACGTCACCGCCCCGTTCGGGTCCACCCCATTCGCCGCTTCGATGCGGATTGCGGTCCTGGCGGCGGTCGCTGCCACGGTCATTGCCGGAGTCGCCGCCGCGGGGCGACGGAGTGACGAGCAGCGGTTGGCGGCGGCCGGCGTTGCCGGATGCATGGCCGTCTCGCTGGGCGGAATGAGCGCCGCGGGGCATGCGTCATCCCTCGGCGGGCCGATCAACGTGGGCGTCGATTGGCTGCACCTCGTGGCGGCCGGCGCGTGGCTCGGGGGGCTGCCGGTGGTCCATGCTCTCGCCGGTCGGGTGGCTCCGCCCGGTGAGTCGCGGCGCTCGGTCGTCACCGAGATCCTGCGCCGTCACGGGCGCCTGGCGCTGGTCGCCGCTCCACTCGTCGTGCTGACCGGCCTGGCCAACTCACCGCTGGTGCTCGGCAGCCCACGAGAGCTGGTCGCGAGCGGCTACGGCAACCTGCTGCTGGTGAAGGCCGT
>JBHENV010000039.1:0-8440 GCA_046261895.1 Candidatus Limnocylindria bacterium | reverse complement strand
CGCCACGATCGTTCGCGTCCGCCGCTGCTCGAGCCGCTCGGTGGAGCGAGCGATCATCGCGACGCTGTCGTCGGCCGGATCGGTCAGGAGGTAATACCAGCGCTGGATCGATGCGCCGTAGGCGGCAGAGTCGAGGAAGGGGCCCCGCACGATCGACGAGGTGCCGACCCAGCCGGTTGCTCGGTTTTCGACCACATCGGCCAGCCCGACCGGGTCCGGCCGCGGCTGGTTCGCTTGGGCGACGCGTGCATCCTCGACCGCCCTCCAGGCGCCGGTCGCCAGCAGCGCCGCGACGAGGAGCGCCCACGGCACGCCCCGTGGCGCGAACCAGATGATGCTGCCGATCAGGCGCCCGATGCTATGGGCCAGCCACCCCACGCCGGCGGCGGCGCGGCCGACGAGATCGGTCATCGGCAGGCCGCCCGGTGGTCGACACGCGAAACCCGCCGGCGGTCGGTCACCGGCGGGCCTCGTCAGCGATCGGCGGCCTAGGCCGGGACGGCTTCCTCTTTGATGCCGTCGGCGTGGCCGTAGAGCGGCGTCTCGCGTGCCGCCTCGGTGAGCATCGGATCGAGCATCTTCTGGACCGCCAACGTGTGGCTGCAACCACCGGCGGATTCGAAGAGATGGCAGTCACAGTGCCATGCATCGGCGTCGAGGCTGACGGTATGGGTGCCGTTGTCGCCGGCGAAGTCGGCCTGCACGGCCCGGAGCTTCACGCGGTCGGGCTCGTGCGCATAGCGCATCGCCTTCTCGACCTTGCCGATCATGCTCGAATGCACGTTGCGGTTACCTCCTCCATGGCGCCGGATGCTCCCGGCGCCCTATCTACGTGGCGCCCGTCGGGTCGGATCCGGTGGCCCTGGCGAGCCGCTCCTTGAGCATCGCGAGCAGTGTAACCGGCGTCGGGTCCGTCTGGTAGAGGATTGCGAGATACACGCTCACCAGATCGCCGTACGCAACGCCGGTGAGCACCCGCGCGAGTGACGACGGTCCCTCGGCCCAGACGGTGCCGCGGTTCGTTGACCGCTCGCCGAGCAGCTCCTCCACGACGCGATAGCGCTCGGCGATCGCCTCCGGCTCGGCCCGGTCGCGGACCTGGATCACGTAGAGCGCATCACCCAGCTCGCGCGGATTGCGGCTCCCCTCGATAGCGTTGTGATTCGCCTCGGGCATCGGCTCGAAGGATGCCCAGGCCTTGGCGTTCTCGTTCAGCTGCGTCTTCCACCGATGCGCCACCGCCGCCATCGGTCCATGGCCGTAGATGACCGGGATGCGGCCGAAGACCGACCATGCCAGCTGCTTCGCCGGGTTCGCGTCCGTCTCGACCGATGGCGACGTCCGCTCGAGCAGCTCCTCGAGTGCGGCGACGGCGGGGGCGAGCGGATCGGCATCGCTGATCAGGCCGGCGCGCGACAGCAGCTCGTGGACGAGGCCGACCCCGAAGCCGATGGCGGCGCGCGGCTGACCGCCAAGCCGGTACTGGAGGAGAGGCAGCTTCGCCTCGGCGGCTCCTGCAGCGAGACGCCCACCGGTCGTGATGACGGCCAGTGGCAGGTTGCGCTCGCGCGCTGCGGCGAAGCCCGACAGCGTCTCCGCGGTTTCGCCGGAATGGCTCGCCGCGATCACCAGGGTCCGCTCGCCGATCCCGGGCGGCAGGCCATAGTCACGATGCACGCTCATCGGCACCCGCAGCCGATCCCCCGCCGCGGCGGCGACGAGTTCAGCGCCGATAGCCGAGCCGCCCATCGCGAGGACCACGATCCCGTCGACGTCGGTGTGCCGGTCGTCCAGGGTGACCGGCGCCGCCACGCGCCGAGCCTGCGAGAGCTGCCGCGGCATCTCGGCGACGCGTCCGAGCATGTCATCGGGATCGATCCGCTTCAGGGTTGCGGCATCGTCGAGGGTAACGGCCTCTTCGAAGAGCGGCGGGCTGCTCCCGTCTGGGCCCTCCCCGGGGTCTGGCCCGCCGGGCTCCTCGTCCGGGTTCTTGTAGCCGAAGAAGTCGCGAGCGTCCATCAGCGACCGCTGTTCGCGATTCGGCTGCCCTCGGCGAGCAGCGCCTCGACGTCCTCTGGCGAGCGCGCCTCGGCGTAGACGCGTAGCAGCGCCTCCGTGCCGCTGAAACGGATCAGGAGCCACGATCCGTCGGTGCGGTAGAACTTGAAGCCGTCGTTCGTCTCGAGCGCCTTGCGCTCCACGACCTCCTGCCCGGCGACTACCGTGGGGGCCTCATCCGCCAGGCGCGCGAGCGTCTCGCCCTTGACCGCCTCGTACCCGTCGCGCCCGAATCGGATGTCGATCCTGTTGTAGTGGCTCGGCCCGGCCAGAGCCTGGAGCTCGGCAAGCACCTCGGATGCCTTCGTCGCCTTCGTCAGCCACAGGTCGAGCAGGAAGAGTCCGGACGCGATGCCGTCACGCTCGGGGATGTGCATGCCGAAGCCGAAGCCGCCGGACTCCTCCCCGCCGATCACCGCATCGGTCTCGGTCATCTTGGGTCCCACGAACTTGAACCCGACGCCCGTCTCGTGCGATTGGGTGCCGTAGATCTCCGCCAACCGCTTCGCCATGCTCGTGGTCGTCACCGTGTAGACCGCCGGGCCGACCTGATGGCGGACCTCCAGCAGGTACCAGTACAGAAGGCCGTAGACCTGGAGCTGGTTCACGAAGACCCCCTCCTCGGTCGCCATGCCGACCCGATCGGCGTCCCCGTCGAACGCGATGCCGATATCGGCTCCCCAGCGCGGGATCTCCTCGAGCCACTCGTCCACGTTGGGGCGGATCGGCTCGGGATTCATGCCGCCGAAGAACGGGTTGCGCTCGGTATGCAGCTCGCGCACGGTGAGCGTGCCGTCGCCGAGGAGCCGGGTCATCCAGCCCGAACCCGAGCCGTGGAGCGTCTCGATCAGCACGCGCCCGGTGGCCGCGCGAATGCGCTCGAGGTCGACGATGCTGGCCAGCTGCTTCCGGAACCGCGGGTAGGGATCGAAGGTCTCGACCAGGCCGGCGGCCACCGCGTCGTCGTAGTCGCGCCGGGGGGGGAGCTCGTCCTCGGGGTGGGTGTCCATCGTCGCTTCGATGGCCGCCAGCATCTCGGGGGCGGCGGCGCCGCCGCTGTCGGCCTTCACCTTGAAGCCGTTATCGGTCCACGGGTTGTGGCTGGCGGTGATCACGATCCCGGCTCCGGCGCCCAGCTCCCGGGTGAAGAAGCTGCCGACCTGGGTGGGCACGTAGTCGGGCGGCGCGTGGGAGCGGATCTCGTGCGCCGCCAGCACCTCGACGCAGGCCCGCGCGAAATGCTCCGATCCGAAGCGCCGGTCGTGGCAGACCACCACCCCGCGGTCCGCCGACCCCGTCTGCTGGAGATGCTCCGCCACGGCGCGCGCGCAGCGGCGGACGTTGTGGAACGTGTACTCCTCGGCAATGGCTGCGCGCCAGCCGTCGGTTCCGAACTTGATCTTCGTCACGTGGGGTTGCGAACTCGTCTGAGCGGGGACCGTTTGGACATGGATCTCATCGTACGCGCTCCCGTCGCCGTCCGAAGCAGGGAACCGCCCTGCCGGCCGTGAGAGGGTCGGTGCATGGCAATGTCCCGGTGCGGCACCCAGAACAATCGCTACTTCGAGCCGAGGGCACGTTCGGCACGCGCCGTGGCATCGTCGAGCGCCGCCTGGAGGCGAGAGAGGAGCGGGCGCAACCGCTCCCGGGAACCGACCGTGATGGGCTCCGCCTGCTCCACCCGCACCCTGCAGAACGGCAGCGGCACGATGTGCCGGTCCCAGCGACCACGCAGGCGCAGGACGGGACGCGCAGCGACCGCCCAGGGCTGAATCGGGACACCCGCCTCGCGGGCGACGATCAGGGCGCCCGGCTTGGCGCGCCGATACGGCCCGATCGGCCCGTCCGGGCTGATGACCAGGGAGGCGCCCTCGCGCCCGAGCCTCGCCAGCTCGAGCGACAGGCGAGTGGCCTCGGATCGCTCACCCTCGGGCGGCAGCGCAACCGAGCCGGCGTCGAGCGCCGCGAGCATCGAGGTCATGACCTCGCCGCGGAAGGTCCGGGTGCTGAAGCTGACGTGATGCTGGTGCCGTCGCAGCCGATGGGCGGCGGTCGCCGCCACGAGGTTGTACTCGTGCCAGAACGCGAGCACCGCCTGGTCCCGGTTCACCGGAGCGCCATACACGCGGCAGGTCGCGGACACCAGGCGGACGTAGCCCGCCATGAGGAGGCCGATCGGCCGTGCCAGCCAGCGCATCGCTGCGACGCGGGCTAGAGGTAGCGCTCGCCGGCAGTGCGCGCGATCTCGTCGAGGACCGGCTTGATCTCCTCGGCCCGGTCGCGGTGGCAGACGAGCAGCGCGTCCGGCGTGTCGACGATGATGAGGTCCTCGAGCCCGACCGTCACGACCAGCCGATCGCCGCCGTGGACCAGGACTCGGTGCGAGCCTCGGTCGAGATGGTTGCCGCTGGCCACGAGGTCGGCGCCACGGGCGCGCGAGAGGGTCTCGAGCAGGGCCGACCAGGAGCCGATATCGGACCAGCCCGCGTTCAGCGGGACGACCGCCATGCGACCCTCGGCCGCGGCCGGCTCGGCGATCCCGACGTCGATCGTGATCGCGGGCACGGCCTCCAGGATCGTCCGTGTTTCGCTCATCCAGCCCGGCGTCCGGTGGAGCTGCTCGATGCGCGCGAGCGCCGCCCCCAGCTCGGGCTGGAAGCGCTCGACCGCCTGTCTGAAGGCATACACGCGCCACACGAAGATGCCGGCGTTCCAGAAGTGGTTGCCGTCCGCCAGAAAGGCGGCGGCGCGGGCGGCGTCGGGCTTCTCCACGAACCGCTCGACGAGCGCAGTGGGGATGGCGGGATGCATCGGCTGCCCGGCCCTGATGTAGCCGTAGCCGGTGGCCGCGTGGGTCGGGACCACCCCGAGCGTCACGAGGTAGCCGCGTTCCGCCGCCCGCGCGGCCTCGCGCAGACCTTCGGCGAACGCGGCCTCATCGGCGACGTAGTGGTCGGCCGGCAGGACGATGGCAACCTCATCGCCCTCGCGGCGAACCATCACGGTCGCCAGCCCGGCGGCGACGGCCGTCGAACGAGCGAGCGGCTCGCCGAGGACGTTGTCCTCCGGAAGCTGCGGCAGCTGCCGCTGCGTCGGGCGGACATGTGCCTGGCTGGTGATGACGTAGATGTCCTGCGGCCCGAGCACCGTGGCGAGCCGAGCGACGGTCTGCTGCAGCAGGCTCGTCTCGCCCGTGAGGGGCAGCAGCTGCTTTGGGGTCTCGCGTCGCGAGAGCGGCCAGAGACGGGTGCCGGATCCACCGGACATCACGATGGCGAACATCAGCCGCGGTCGACCTCCGCCTCGAGGCGCTCGCCCAGCTCCAGCGTGCGTCGATAGGCGGCCCACACCGCGTCCGAGAAGACGGTCCGGATGCGACCCTTCTCGAGCTCGTAGATGGCCGCGGCGCTCGTGCCGCCCGGTGATGTCACCGCATTGCGCAATTGCGCCGGGTGCAGCTCGGACTGCTGCGCGTACTCGGCCGAGCCGACGAGGGTCGCCACCACCAGGTCGTGCGCAAGCTCGCGGGGAAAGCCCATGTGCACGCCGGCGTCGATCAGCGCCTCCATGACGGCGAACAGGTAGGTGGGGCCGGTGCCGGAGAGGGCGGTGGCCATGGCCACGAACGACTCGTCCGCGACCTCGCGCTCGTCGCCGAGCGATCGGAGCGCGGCGCGCGCCAGGTCGCGCTGCCGGGAGGTACACGCCTCCGACGGGCTCCAGACGGTCATGCCCCGGCGGATCTGCGATGCGGTGTTCGGCATGGCGCGCACCACGGCCGCATGCTGAAGGCCGTCGACGAGGGTCCGAATCGTCGCGCCGGCCACGATCGAGAGGATGACCTGCTCCTGGCCGATGCGCCCGCGCAGCTCGCGCATCACGCGCGCCAGCATCTGCGGCTTCACGGCCAGGACGACGATCTCGGCGTCGGCGAGCGCATCGCGGTTCGCGGCCACCGGCCGAATCCCGTGGCGCTCGGCGAGGAGATCGCGACGCTCGCGTCGCGGATGCGACGCGGCCAGCATCGGCGGCGTCACGGCACGGTTGGCGAGCAGGCCGGCAATCATCGCCTCCGCCATCACCCCCGCGCCGATGATCCCGACCCGCATCGGTCGTCGCGCGGTCATCGGTGCTCCTCCGTTTCCGTGCTCTCAACCCGCACCTCGGAACCGCGCAGCCGGCGCGCCCGAGCGATCTCGCCGGCCGGCGCCCCGGCGCGGTCGAGCAGCGTCTCCGACGCGCCGGCCAGGCGCCGAGCGTTCGTCACCTCGCCGAGCTGGAGGAGCGCCTCCCCGAGCCCGAGCGCCGCGAGTCCCTGCTCATGCTCCGCGCCGATGTCGCGCGCCTCATCGATGGCCTCGGCGTAGTAACGGCGCGCGCTCTCGGGGTCGCCGGCGGCGGACCGCAGGTCCCCGATGCGGCGCGCCTGCCGCGTCGCCTGGAGCGTCAAGCCGGCCTGCTCGAAGTGCCAGAGCGCGCGATGTCCCCACGCGTCGGCCGGCCACCAGTCGGCCCCGGCCAGCGAACGATCCATGGCGGCTGCGGCGGCAGCACCCGCACGCCGGTGATCCCCGGTGCGCTCGGCATCCAGATAGGGACCGGCAAGCTCCCCCCGCCGCAGTACCAGCGGCAGCTCGCGAAGCGTCGAACGCGTGGCAGCCCGCTCCCCGTCGAAGGTCGAGCGAGCCCGTGCCAGGAGGCGCCGCCACAGTCCGGGGGGTGCCTCGCCCCAGGCGGGTCGTGCGTGCGCGTGCCCGTGGCCCATCGTCGGCTAGCCCCGGCTCGCGGCGGTCAGCGCGTCGATGCGGTCCAGCCGTTCCCACGGGAGGTCGAGGTCGCCGCGTCCGAAGTGGCCATACGCGGCCGTCTGTCGATAGATCGGCTGACGCAGCTGCAGGTCCTGGATGATCGCGCCCGGCCGCAGGTCGAAGGTGCGCTCGATCGCCGCGGCAAGCCTTCCGTCGTCCAGCGAGCCGGTGCCGTAGGTCTGGACATTGATGGCCAGCGGGTGCGCCACGCCGATGGCGTAGGCAAGTTGGATCTCGCAGCGGCGCGCCAGGCCGGCCGCCACGACGTGCTTTGCCACGTAGCGCGCCATGTACGCGCCGGATCGGTCGACCTTGGTCGGGTCCTTCCCGGAGAAGCTGCCACCGCCGTGGCGCGCCATGCCGCCGTAGGTGTCGACGATGATCTTGCGCCCCGAAAGCCCCGAGTCGCCCATCGGCCCGCCGATCACGAAGCGCCCGGTCGGGTTGACGAGGTGCCGCGTCTCCGCATCGAGCAGCTCGGCCGGGATGGCGGCCTCGACCACGTGCTCCCGCACTGCCGCCGACAGGTCGGTCAGGTCGACCTCCGGGTCGTGCTGGGTGCTGACGAGCACGGTGTGCACGCGACGCGGTCGACCGTCGCCGTCGTACTCGACCGTAACCTGGCTCTTGCCGTCGGGACGCAGGTACGAAAGGGTGCCGTCTTTGCGCACCTCGGCCAGGCGGCGCGCCAGCCGGTGCGCCAGCATGATCGGCATCGGCATCAGCTCCTCGGACTCGTCGGACGC
This sequence comes from Candidatus Limnocylindria bacterium, assembly GCA_046261895.1. Classification (GTDB taxonomy): domain Bacteria; phylum Chloroflexota; class Limnocylindria; order QHBO01; family QHBO01; genus JACDBZ01. The sequence goes on along the minus strand of JBHENV010000039.1, from coordinate 828 downwards.
GTAGCCGAACATCATCCCCTGGTCGCCGGCGCCCAGCTCATCGGCCTCGCGGCCCTCGCGCGCCTCGAGGGCATGATCCACGCCGAGCGCGATGTCGGGTGACTGCTCCTTGAGGGCCGTCATCGTTCCACAGGTCTCCCAGTCGAACCCCAGGCGGCTGTCGTTGTAGCCGATCTCGCGCACGGTTCGTCGAACGACCTCCTGGACGTCAACGTAGTGCGAGGTCGTCAGCTCGCCGAGCACCATGACCAGGCCGGTCGTGGTCGCCACCTCGACTGCGGCCCGCGCGGTCGGGTCGTGGCGCAGCACGTCGTCGAGGATCGCATCCGCCACCGCATCGCAGAGCTTGTCCGGATGTCCTTCCGTCACCGATTCGGACGTGAACAGGACCGGCAGCGTCGAGTCAGGCATCGGGTCTCCAGGCGGCTCAAGGGGCGCCGCGAGTGTACCGCCGATGCCTCAGGCGGCGTCGGCGCCGTGACGACCCGGGACCATCAGCGCCGCAGCCACCAGCGTCGTGAGCGGCACGGCCGCCACGATGCCGACGCTGCCGACCAGGGCGCGGATCACCTCGACCGCCACTATCTCGCCATTGAGGACCAGGAGCGGCGATTGTCCGCCCAGGGCGAAGAGGAGGAGGAGCGGCAGGCCGGCCCCGAGGTAGGCCAGCATGAGGGTATTGACGGTGGCCGCGATGTGCGACCGCCCGACGCGCATGGCACGACCGATGACCCCCCGTCTGTCGGCGCCCGGCTCCGCCCGATGGAGCTGCTCCACGGTGGCCGCCTGGGTGACCGTCACGTCGTCCAGCACGCCGAGCGCCCCGAA
>JBHENV010000038.1:0-5413 GCA_046261895.1 Candidatus Limnocylindria bacterium | reverse complement strand
GGTGTCGTTGGCCAACAGGACGGCGGGATTGATGACGAGCGCGACGTCCTCGTCGGTCTCGTCCGCGTCGTCGACGGCCACCGGCGCATCGTTGACGGCGTTGACGGTGATCGAGTAGGTCGCCGTATTGGAGTCGACCGTCCCGTCATTGGCCTTGAAGGTGAAACTATCGGGGCCGTTGTAGTTGGCGTTCGGGACGTAGCTGAAGGTGCCGTTGGCATTGACGGTGACGGTGCCATGCGCGGCGTTGGCCACGCGGCTGTAGGTGAGCGTGTTGCCGTCGAGGTCGGCGCAGACCAGGGTGTCGTTGAGGGTGGTGTCCTCGTTCGTGCTGCCCGCGTCGTTGGCGCAGGTCGGCGCGTCGTTGACGGCGGTGACGGTGATCGAGTAGGTCGCGGTGTTGGAGTCGACGGTCCCGTCGTTGGCCTTGAAGGTGAAGCTATCCGGCCCGCTGTAGTTGGCGTTCGGGACGTAGCTGAAGGTGCCGTTGGCATTGACCGTCACGGTGCCGTTCGCGGCGTTGGTGACGCGGCTGTAGGTCAGCGTGTTGCCATTCGCATCGGTACAAAGCAGGGTGTCGTTGAGAGTGACGTCCTCGTTCGTGCTGCCCGAGTCGTTGGCGCAGACCGGCGCAGCGTTGGGGTTGTAGTGGCCGATCAGATCTCGGCTGGACGGGATAAAGCCGACCACGCACACCGTGCGGTCCGTCGCGGAATACCCCGGGGCGAATTGAATGCTGTCGCCCTGGTTGTTCTCTGGCGTCGTCCAGTGGCTGAATGTCGCCAGGCCGTTCGGTGCATTCGCGTTCAGATTCGCAACGATCAGGAGCGACTGCGTTCCCCCGACGCCCGTGGTCGTTCCATTCGCATCTGCCAACTTCGTGGCCGGCGTCCCAGCGCCGGTCGTGCAGTTGGTGGAGGTCGAGTAGAGAGTGACGGTGTAATTGAAGTGTCGACCAGCATCCGAGCCAACCTTCACGTTGCCGTCGGTGAAGGTGGTCGTTGCGGTGCCGGAGAGCGCGCCCGTCGCAACGACGCGATAGGTGGCCACGAACCAGCTGGGGAGGTTGAAGCTGTCCGTGATGCTGCCGCTGTCGTCTGCGGTTACAACGACGTCTCGGCGCCATGTGTATCCCTGGTCATCCTCGACGACGATGTCGACCTGCTCGCCGGGCTGCCAGTTGGCGCCGTTGAGGGTGACGAGCTCTCCCGGTGCGTAGTCCTCCTTGTCGCTCGTGATCGTGGGAGCTGCACGCTCCGGCTCAATCGTCGCTTCAGGCGCAGAGGGAGAGGGTGTCGCGGGGGCTTGAGTCGGTGCCGGTGCCTCCGTCGGATCGGGCGCCTCCGTCGGGGCAGGTGTCGGCTCTGATGTGGGTGCCGCTGTCGGGTCTGCGGTCGGATCGGGCGACTCCTCCGGAGCGGCCGATTCTGTCGGCGATGCCTCCGCGGTCGACTCCACGGCGAAGGCCGCGGTGGGTCCGAAGATATAGGTGACGAAGACCAGCAGCTGAATGAGGACGAGTGATGTGCGGCTCGTTCCCCGGCGGACACCTGACGACATGATTCCCCTTTTCCCCTCACGAGATGACTCGGGCATAGAAGGCCACGAGATCAATGAATGCCGCCGAAGTGTCGCCCGGGCACGTTGGGAAGACCATCCGTGGAGGTACTGACGCGGGTACGGATCGCGGCCTCCGTACCCGTTGCGCCTACGCACTCATCCACGACCGGGTACGGACGAATAACTCCGTACCGCTCTCCGTAGAACTGCGGATGCCGAAGCGGGGTGGCCGGCCTAGCCTTCGTGCATGCAGTCGTCAGAGCGGGATCGGAACACGACGCCAATCGCGGTCGGCGTGTTCACGGAGGAAGGTCCCGCGCTGCGCGACGCAACCACGGTTGCCGAGCGGGCCGCCGCCGATGAGGCCCAGGCGGCCTTGGCCCGCAGTCGGCTCATGGTCTCCCCGATCGCGGTCCTCGAGGCCGATGAGCGGGTCTCACCACACCTGCTCCAGGGCGAGCTCGTCCATGCCTTGCGTACGCATGCGATCCTTAAGGCTCCCGGTGCCGATGCCGCGCTGGGATACGGGGGAACCCTGTACCTCACATCGCAACGGCTCCTTCATCTGGGCCAGGTGGTGATGACCGTGAATTTGACCGATATCGTCGAGAGCTCCCTCGCGGGAGAACGGCTCCTGCTCACGCTGCGAAATGGCGAGGGGGTCGCCCTCGACCTCGACCGGCCGCGCCTGCTGCGCGCCGAAGTGGCTGCCGCCCTACGAGAGCTGCGCGCGTGAGTGTTCGTCGTCCAGCGGATCCGTCCGCCGAGGCCCGCTTCCCCGCGTCGAGCGTGCCACTGGCCAGCGCACGGCCCACCACCGCACGGCCCACCTCCGCACCACGACCACCGGCACCGAAACCGACGATCCAAACCCGGTCGCTCGGGGAGGCAGAAGCCGCTTACGTGACGGCGCGCGACGCATGGACGCACGCGATGCGCAAGGCGAACAGCGGCCGCCCGGCCGACCTTGCGTCGCTCGCCATCGCGCAAGAGGCCTACGAGCAGGCGGTCGCCGACGTGGCCCGCTGGCGATCCGGCGCGACCGTTGCGATTCCGATTCAGCCCGAGGTCAAGCGAGCCGGCCTCGACGCGCTGATCGGCCAGGAGATGGCCTGGCGCCGCGTCCACGAGGTGCAGGTGAAGCAACCGGGCCTGATCGCACGCCTCATTCGGCGAATCACCGGACGAGGCTGACCGGGCCAGAGGCTGACCGGATCAGGTGGACCGATAGTGCCGGGCGGCCTCCGCGCGGTTCCTGACCCCTAACTTGCGCAGCAGGCTGCTGACGTGGCTCTCCACCGTGCGCGGCGAGATTGAGAGGGCGCCGGCGATCTCGCGGTCGGTCAGACCCTCGGCAAGCAGTCTCAGGACCTCGGACTCGCGTGCGCTGAGCAGGCCGTCCACGCCGTCATCCTGCATCGATCCCCTCCCGCGTGAGTTCCGCCCGAAGCTCTCCATGACGGTTGCCGCATGCTGACGCGACATCGGCAGGTCTCCGCGACGAATGCCGCGCACGGCGCGCAGCAGCGCATCGCCGCTGAGATCCTTGGTCAGGTAGCCGTATGCGCCGAAGCGGATGGCCTGGAGAAGATCTCGCCGGTCCATCGACACGGTGAGCATCACGATCCTGGTGTCCGGCAGACGCGGCGCGAGCTCGCGCACGGCGTCGATGCCGCTGAGCCCGGGCAGGTCGATGTCGAGCAGGAGCAGGTCGGGGCGCAGCTGCGGAGCGACCGAGAGCGCCTCCTCGGCGCTCGCCGCCTCCCCCACCACCTCCACGTCCGGCGCCTGGAGCGCCTGGCGAATCGCGGAGCGGACGAGCGCGTGATCGTCGACCAGCAGCACGCGCAGCGGCGTCTCAGCTTCCATGTTCCTCCCTTGCTCGCGCGATCGGCATCCGTAGCTCGACGCGGGTCCCATTCTGCGGCTCCGACGTCACGCTGATCCGGGCACCGATCACGCCGGCTCGCTGCCGCATGCTCTCCAGCCCGAACCCAGATGAGGACTCTTCGGTCCGAAATCCCTGTCCATTGTCCGCCACTGCCAGCACCAGCTCGCCATTTGTCTTGACGTCGACGCGGACAACGGTGGCGTCCGCATGCTTGCGCACGTTCGTCAGGGCCTCCTGGACGATTCGCAGCAGCTCCGCCTGGGGTCGTGGACCGATTTCGGGTAGCTGCCCGTCGCTGGTGAGCTCGGCGCGCAGCGCGAACCGATCGGCAAAGTCCTCGACCTGCCGCGACAGGATGTCGAGCAGGGGGCCTGGCTCCGCTCCCTGGCGCATCGCGGCGACCGCGTCGCGCGCCTCGGCCAGCGCGTTGTCGATGGCATCACCGACCTCGTTGTTCAGCTGCTGTGCCTCCCCGGCGAAGCCGGCCACCTGGGCCAGCCGGCTCTGCTTGAGCTTCGCGTACCACAGGTCCTGCGCAAGCCCATCGTGGATCTCGCGCGCCAGCCGCGCCCGCTCCTCGAGCGCCGCGGCCGCGAACTCGGCCCGAGCGAGGCGACGGACCTCCAACGTCGCGGAGCGCAGATCCGCCAGGTCGTCCCGCGCCTCGGCCACCACCCCGATGAGCAGGAGGGCGTAGAACACGAGCCGCAGCAGGTCGCCCAGCGTCACGATGCTCGAGTAGCTGCCTGGGTGCAGCGCGCTATGGACCTGGCCGAACGCGGCCACCATCAGCCCGGCAGCCAGCAGCGCATCCAGGGCGCGGCCACTTCGCCTGAACGACCGATGCGCCAGGACGCCCGCAGCAAGGAAGCCGATGCCGATGATGCCCTGGATAACCACCAGGACCGGCGCCATTGCCAGTGGCAGCGGGGCGGTCGGTTCGGCGGCGAGCGACTCGAGAGCCTCCGGTGGGAGGAGCAGCGGCAGGTCATCGCGTGCGAGCACGGCCACCACGAGGAGGACCAGCACCACCGCGGCGGGGCCGAGGAGGACCAGGACTGGCCTGAGGTTCGGCGGTCGCCTGCTGATCGCGGCCCACCCCGCGACCACCAGCAGGATCGCCGCGACGCCGCGTCCGACAACGCCGGCGAGGATCGGCAGCTGTCCCGGATCCTCGAGCGTCGCGCCGAACGCGGCGTCGATCCCGATAAGCCCCACGACAAGGTTGAGACCGTTGAGGAGGACCAGGACCGCGAACGCAGAGGAGCGAAGGAGCGCGGCCGCGTCGTGCGCGACGCGACCCCGTGCCCAGTCGAGGGCGGCGACCGCGCCAGAGATGAGCATCGCAGCCGTGAGGATGCTCATATCGAATCGATCGTTGACCAGGGCCGGCGCCGCGGCGGGGGCGGTGGCCACCACGCTGGTCGTCAACGCCAGCGCCAGCGCCAGGAGGACGAGGGCCAGGTCAACGCCGGCGGGCGCGTGGCGGCGGATCTCCCGTTCGCCGATCATCGCCGCTCCAGCATCTCGATGACTCGGTCGTGCACGAGCCCGTTCGTCGACACGACCTGCGGACCGGACCACGACGCGCGGCCAACCAGATCCGTCATCCGCCCACCCGCCTCGCTGACGATGAGATGCGGCGCGGCCATGTCCCACGGCGCGACGCCGTACTCGAGCATCACCTCGGCCGATCCCTGGGCCACGAGCATGTGACCCCAGAAGTCGCCGAAGCCACGGTCGCGCCAGGCGGCGCCGGTGAGGCGTCGCAATCCGTTCCCAAGCCCGGCGTCCTCCAGGCCGCGCAGCGTCGAGAAGGTGATCTGGGCATCAGCCAAAGTGTCGATGGACGACACCCTGATCGCGCGCTCCACGCCGTCAGCGCGGCCCGTCGCGCCACCGCCCCGCGTCGCCCACCAGCGCCGGCGCATCGCCGGCGCCGAGACGACCCCGACGCGCAGC
>JBHENV010000037.1:0-5380 GCA_046261895.1 Candidatus Limnocylindria bacterium | reverse complement strand
GACGGACTACCTGGTTGCGGGCGAGAAGGCCGGCACCAAGCTGGCAAAGGCGGAGCAGCTCGGCGTGACGATCCTCGATGAGGAAGGCCTGCGCCGGCTGCTGGCTGGAGGAGCAACCGAATGACCGATGCGATCCGCGCTGCCCTCGAGGCAGCTGGCTCCTATCTGACCGAACACCCCGACCAGGCGCGATATACCGATTCACCGGCCACGGCCAGCGTCGAGGAGGGCCTTCGGGTTCGAGTCGTCGGACCCAATGGGGAGATACTGACCAGCGACATGCCTGTCGCGGTCGGTGGCGGTGGCGCGGCTCCCAGTCCCGGATGGTTCCTTCGCGCCGCGGTCGCGGCATGCGTCACATCGCTGGCCGTCATGCGCGCGGCGCAGCTCGGAATCGAGGGCTTCAGCTGCGAGGTCGATGTCGACAGCGAGTCCGACGACCGCGGCATCCTCGGCCTCGATGCCTCGGTCCCGGGCGGTCCGTTCTCGATGCGCATCGGCGTCCGGATGACTGGAGCGAGTGCCGAGCGGCTCGCGGAGGTGGCGCACTGGGCCGTCGAGCATTGCCCGGTCTCCGACGCGGTACGACGTGCCGTTCCGCTTCGCATCGAGGTCCTCGACTGATGCTGCCCAAGGTGCGCGATGCGACCGCGCCGGACGCTGCGTCGATCGCGCGCGTTGCTCGCGCCAGCTGGACCGAAACCTATCGGGACATCTTCGAGCCGGCCTTCATCGATGAGTTCGTGCGCACGAACTATGCGACCGATGCGCTGTCGTACCAGGCCGAGCGCGCGGGCTCGCGTGACGACCGGCACTTCCTGGTTGCCGAGCGTGACGGCGAGGTCATCGCGTTCGCGCAATACGGGTCGGGTCCACGCGGTCCCGAGCTGTTTCGCATCTACGCGGATCCCGCCCACTACGGCGCCGGCGCCGGATTCGCCCTGCTGGCCGAGCTTCATCGGCGGTTGGCCGGGCGCGTCGAGGGCTACGTGGTCGACGTGCACTCGCGCAACGCGCGCGGCCGCGCCTTCTACGAGCGCAACGGGTTCGTGGTGGTCGGCGAGGGCGCGACGCCCGACTGCGACCTCACCCTGCGGCGAACCCTCGACTAGCGCCGCCCGCGGTCGCCGCTGATTCCGGCGAATGCCTCGACATCGTCGGCGGAGAAGGTTCGCGCCCAGGTGGCTCGCGTGCCGACAGTCGGTGGCGTCCAGTTCATCGGTCTCCCTCGCCGAGGAACGCCTCGACGATCTCGTCGTAGCTCGCGAACGAGTTGCGCACGGTATGCCCGCAGTCGGGATCGGTCAGAAGCCGGGCGTCCGCAATGCCGTTGGCCACCAGCCGGGTGGAAGCGAGCGGCACGACCTGGTCCAGCTCGCCCGCCAGGATGAGTGCCGGCACGCCGATCTCGCCGAGTCGATCGGCCACGAACGAGGTCGGGTCGAGCGTGGCCTTGAGCTCGCCGATGAACCGCTCCGGGGTGGCCGGCCGCGGCTGGAGCCGCGCGGCGGCGCCGAACGAGCCGGCCACGGACTCGGTGGCCGACTTCATCTGCTGCGCCATCATCGCGAAGAAGGTGCTCCACTCGCCGGCCTGCGCGAGGGCGATCCACCGCGCCATGCGCTCCGCCATGACGGAGCCGGGAGGTGTTTCGGAGGAGACCGCGGCCAGCACCAGGCGCTCGACGAGGTCCGGGTGATCGACCGTGAGCCACAGGCTGATTCGACCGCCACCGGATTCCGCTTCGATGGCCACCGGACCCAGGCCGAGGGCGCGCAGCGTGGTGGCCACGCCGTCGGCGATGACGCGTGGATGCATGATCCTTTCGGCGTCCGCCGGGTCGTCGGGAATCGGACGTCCGAGGACGGTCACCGGTCGGCGGCCCGCCCGATCGGTCCACCGGCGGGTCAGCACCCCCTCGGTGCCGGCCAGCGGCCGGAAACCGGTCTCCACGCCGCCCAGGACGAGCAGCGGCATCCCGTCGCCGCCTGGCAGCGAGAAGCTCTCGATCCGCCCCCCGGGGATCCGATGCGCCTGGCCCGTCATCGGCGCAATGCTGCCAGATGGCGCTACCATCGATGCATGGCAACCATCAGCCGCGAGGACGTCGAGCACGTCGCGCACCTCGCTCGTCTCCACCTTGACGACGAGGAGGTGGACCGCATGCAGACACAGCTGTCGAACATCCTCGAGGCGATCGAGACGCTGCGCGACGTCGACACCAGCCAGGTCGGTCCAACCGCGTCGGTGATCCAGCTCGAGAACGTGATGCGCGAGGATGTCGCGCGTCCGGGGCTGGCCCGTGACGCCGCCCTTGCCAACGCGCCGCTGCGCGACGACCCGTTCCTCCGCGTGCCCACCGTCCTGCAGGAGGGACGGTAGGGGTGAGTCTTCCGATCGCCGACCGGACGATCACGGAGCTCGGAGCCCTCCTGCGCGACCGGGAGCTCAGCGCAGGAGAGCTGACCGATGCCTGCCTGGCCCGCATCGACCGAGACGCGGAGCGGCTGAACAGCTTCCTGGCCGTCGAGGCGGAGGCGGCCAGACGGGCGGCCGACGGGGCCGATGCGGCGTTGGCGCGCGGTGAGGGCGCCGACCGGCCGCTGCTCGGCATCCCGTATGCCCTCAAGGACATTTTCGTCACCCGCGCGCTCGACGACGAGGGGCGGGACGTGGCCGGCGGCCTACCGACGACCGCGGGCTCGTTCATCCTCGAGGGGTATCGGTCGCCGTACGCCTCGTCGGCGCAGGAGCGGCTCGAGGCTGCCGGGGCGATCCTGCTCGGCAAGACGAACTGCGACGAGTTCGCCATGGGTTCCAGCAACGAGAACAGCGCCTACGGCCCGGTCCACAATCCGTGGGACGAGACGACGGTTCCCGGAGGGTCCTCCGGTGGTTCGTCCACGGCCGTGGCCGGTGGACAGGCCGTGTTCGCGCTGGGCACCGATACGGGCGGCAGCATCCGCCAGCCGGCTTCGCTGACAGGGACGGTCGGCATGAAACCGACCTACGGGCGGGTGAGCCGATGGGGGATGATCGCGTTCGCCTCCAGCCTCGACCAATGTGGGCCCTTCGCCCGTTCGGTTCGTGACGTGGCGCTCGTACTCGGCACGCTGGCCGGCCACGACCCACGCGACTCAACCAGCGTCGACACGCCCGTGCCGGACTACGCGGCCGCCCTCAGCGGGGAGGTGAAGGGACTGCGGCTCGGCGTCCCGCGCGAGTACTTCGTGGCCGGCATGGAGCCGGGCGTCGAGGCTGCCGTGCGAGCGGGGATCGAGACGCTGCGTGGCCTCGGCGCCCAGATCGTGGACGTCAGCCTGCCATCGACCGACCGAGGCCTGGCGACGTACTACATCATCGCCCCGGCAGAGGCGAGCGCGAACCTGGCGCGCTTCGACGGCGTCCGCTACGGACTCACCGCGGCGGCCGACGAGCTCTGGGCCAACTACACCCACACACGCGGCTCCGGCTTCGGTCCGGAGGTCAAGCGGCGGATCATGCTCGGCACGTACGCGCTGTCGGCGGGCTACTACGACGCGTACTACGTCAAGGCCCAGCAGGTGCGCACCCTGATCAAGGACGAGTTCGACGCAGTGCTGGAGACGGTGGATGCCATCCTGGCGCCGACCTCGCCGACCGTCGCGTTCAAGATTGGCGCCAAGGTCGACGACCCGCTGGCCATGTACCTCAACGACGCCTGCACCCTGCCGGTCAACATCGCCGGGCTTCCCGGCATCAGCGTCCCATGCGGGTTCTCCGACGGGCTCCCCGTGGGGCTCCAGGTGATCGGTCGCGCCTTCGACGAGGCCACGGTCCTGCGCGTCGCCGATGCCTACGAGCGCGCCGCCGGCTTCGCCGACCTCCGCCCATCGACGGCATATGCGTGACTGGCTGCATCTTCTGCGACATCGTGGCCGGGACCGCTGCGCCCGATGCCTGAGATCAGCCACGTTCGGATCGAGGTGCCGGACCAGGCAAGCCTGAACCGCATCCTGCGGGAGGGTGGCGCCCAGCTATTTCCGCAGTGGCTCTATGCCGAGCCGGGCGACGAGGCGCGGCTGCTGTGGTGGGGTCTGCGGGAAGCGGCCACGCAGCTGCTGGACGTCCCGCCCGCGGACGATGCGCGATTCGGCCTCTTTCCGCGGCCGATCGACGACTGGACCGAGGCGCCACGGGGCCTGGTGCTCGCCACCGTCGACATCGACCGCGCCACGGCCGACCTGGCGCCTGCCCTCGGCGGCACCTGGCACGAGGTCGGCGACGACGAGGTGCTCGGCGCCCGATGCGTGCGCATGACGCTGGATCGGAGCGAGCTCGTCCTCGCCGAGCCGATCACGGAGGGCTATGCGGCGGCATGCCTCGCGCGCTTCGGCGAGGGGCCAATCGCGGTGGCCCTCGATGGCAACGCCGCCGCGGGACGCGTCGTCCGTACGAATCCGGTGAGCAGCGGGCCGGCGACGTACGTGCGGATCGGTCCGGGCAGCAGCCCGACGCTCATCTTCCTGCCGGCGCGATGACCGATCCGATCGCGCACCGCGCCGCCGTCGAGGCGTGGCGCGCAGGGCGCTACGAGGCTCTCCGGCGCGACACCGGCTGGCTCACGCTCGCGGGGCTGAGCTGGCTGCGTGACGGCCCGAACCGGGTCGGGAGCCACACTGACGCCGACGTCGTCCTCCCGAACGGACCCGCGACCGCGGGAACCATCGTCGTGACGGACGGGGAGGCCCGCGGCAGCGGGCAGTTCACGCACGACAGCCAACCGGCGCGCGATCTGCCGCTCGCCGACGACCATGACGGCCAGGCTACGATGCTCGAGCTCGGGGCCCTGCGCCTGTGCGTCATCCAGCGAGGCGGCCGCCTGGCCGTCCGTACCTGGGATCTCGACGCTGCCGCGCGGCGCGACTTCTGCGGGATCGACCACTGGCCGGTCAATCCCGACTGGCGCCTCGAGGGTCGCTTCGAGCCCACACCGGGACGGACGCTCCGGGTGCCGGACGTGCTAGGTACGAACGACGACCAGGCGTCGCCGGGTGACGTGCTGTTCGATGCCGGCGGCGTCACGCATCGGCTCCAGGCGCTCGAGGGCGGGAACTCCGGCGCGCTGTGGCTCGTCTTCGCCGACGCCACCAACGGGGTCGAGACGTACGGTGGTGGCCGCTTCCTCTACACGAGCGTCCCCGATGCGGACGGCGGCCTGATCGTCGATTTCAATCGAGCCTACAACCCGCCCTGCGTTTTCAGCCCGTACGCGACCTGCCCGCTTCCATGGCCGGCCAACCGGCTGCCGCTGCGAGTAGACGCCGGTGAGCGCCGCGTATCCGGCGGATGACGGACCTCCAGGCCTCGCGCCGGAGCTCGTCGAGATCCAGGTCCCGCT
>JBHENV010000036.1:0-12622 GCA_046261895.1 Candidatus Limnocylindria bacterium | reverse complement strand
GGCGGCGGCCTTCCGCGCGCGCCGCAGCATCGTCACCACTCGGCGCCGGAGGTCGTCCGGATCGATCCCCGGCGCGACGCGAATGAGCATCACCTCCCGATCCTCCCACGCGAGCTCCTCGACGCCCTTGAGCCGCCCGATCCGATCGCCCAGCCGCCGGAAGCGCTCCGTCCCGAGGACTGTCTCGGCTCCCTCGGGGATCCAGATCTGGGCGTTCCACGGGTCCCCGTCGTAGGGGTCGACGGCCACCTCATCGAGCGGAAGCGGATCGACGTCGAAGGCGTGCGGATTCCTTCTGACGAGCTCGACTGCTTCGATCCATGCGTCCCACGCCTCGGCGAGCCACTCACCATTGGGGGCGTCGCTGGTGAGCTGCCGGAAGATGGCGGTCGCGGGGACGGGAGGCGGAAGGTGGATCGGCGCGAGAACGGTCCTCTGGTAGTTGGCGTCGATCCGATCGGTGCACAGCTCCCAGTGCAGGGTCGGCTCCAGGGAGCGGAGAGAAGCCGCCACATGGGTGGCTGCGCCGTCGATGAGCCAGACGCTCTCGCTCGAGAGGCGCCCCACCGGACCGATCGATGCCGCGCTTGCCCAGCCCGGCGCATCCACGTCCCGGGCACCGACCTCGACCGTGTCGAGCAACCACGTCCCCAGCTGCAGCATCCCCTCGCGTGTCGGCGTGAGCTTCGGGCCGCCGCGCCGGGCGACCTGGTCACGGAAGCGGGCGAGCCGCTCGTTCTCGGTCGCCACGTATGCGTCGTGCGCCGCGGTCGCATCGGCGCGCGGCATCCGCCTCCAGCGGTCCCCATCGGGCGCCGGCGGTAGCGCGTCCGGCCACTGCTCACGCGCTGCTCGGTGGATCCAGCTCACCATCTCCTGCACCCGGTCCCGCCAGCCCGGTTCGTTCGGCTTGTCGTGACCCAGGGCGGGATAGACCGATCCGTCCCCCGGACGGACCGACCGCAGCAACTCCAACCAGACCGGACCACCGGTGTGTTCGTCCTGGCCGCCGCCCTCCACCCGCGTCCGGACCTGGACCTCGTGGAGCCCGGCTGCCACTCGTGCCTGCGCCGCCTCGACCTTCGAGGACGACGTCTTCCTGCGAAGCACGCGCTCGATGAGCGAAGTGCGGCGCGCGACACCGAGCTCCGGGCCGATGAGGACCGCCAGATCGGGCTGGGGCCTCGCGCTCCCGAGGTAGTCGGCCGCGAGCAGTCCGCCGATGCCATGTCCCGCCAGGACCAGCGGCGGCGCGAACCGTTCCGATCCGAGCACCTGCAGCAGGCGCTCGACGGTCGCGAGCGCATCCTCGCCCGGCTCCAGGGTCCTGGCGGGGATCATGACGGTGACGCCCCGCTCCGCCAGCGCACTGCCATAGCGGTCGTAGCCGCGCGTCAGCGCTTCCCGCGTGGGGAGGAGCAGCATGGCGACGAGGTCCGGATCGCCATCCCAGCGCGTAACCGGGATCGACCGCCCATCGTCTCCTCCAATCTCGAGCACCCGTGACGGGATCGGGCTGAGCGGCATGGTCCAGAGCATACGCGCGGTGCGCCCAGGGTTCGAAGAGGGATGGGGCAGACCATGAGAGAGCGCGACAGCCGGCTAGTGTTGCGCGCCGCAACCCTGCGTGTTGCCCCACTGCGCCCGACTCGCTGGATACCTCGGCGCGCGGCCAACCGCGTAGCCGTACTGCGCGAAGGCGTCGCCAAGCAGTGATCCGGCCACGCCGTGAACCAAGCGCGGCGGTTACCTGGCCGACGTCGTATGCACGGGGTGGGTGCATCGGCCACGCAATGGCTCCTTCAATCACCTCACGCATCAAGCAGCCACCGAGTGGGCTCATCTTGGCTGACCGATCCACACGGTGGGTACCGCGGCCACTTCTTGGCCGATACACCCAACGGGTGGATAGCGGGGGACAGACGTATGGCGCTACCCCGAGCGTTCGGCCGTGAGCTTGCGCCACCCGCCGGCGCGGTTGTGCGCGATGATCTCGCGGAAGATCGCCAGCAACGCCGGCCGGTTGATCGGCTCACCGGAGTAGATGCTGATCTGGCGCCCGGTCTTGGCGGTGTGCCCGTGGGCGATGATGCCCTCCGGGTCGGACACGAGCGGGTCGTACAGGAACACGTTGACGTGGTCTTTGGTCGCCAGCAGCGCGGCGATGTTGCCCTGGAGGACGAAGTACGGCTGGACCGTGCGCTTGATCGTCTCGATCACCTCGGCATCGGTATCGTGGACGATCTCGCGAACCTCGTGGCAGATCCCCTGCTGCCAGTCCGGCAGCGCGTCGATGTACTCGTCCACCCGCGGATCGGCCTCGAACGACATCGGCTCCATCCTCGCTGCTTGCGATTGTCGGATTCTGCCAATGAGACCACGATCGGCGGTGAAACTCATCGCGAATGGCTTGCCGTGAGGTCCGTCAGCAGTAGACATCCCGGCGGTGACCGATTCGAATGACCAGGATCAGCAGCCGATCGTCCTGGACCTGGTACAGGATCCGCGGGGCGATCGCGGGGCGATCGCCGCTCGGCGGTCACCTCGCCGACGTCCATATGCACGAGGTGGGTGTATCGGCCACGTATCGGCTCCTTCATGCACCCCACGCATGCAGCAGCCACGAAGAGGACTCTCCCTGGCTGTTCCATTCAACGGGTGGCTACCGCGGCCAGTTCTTTGCCGGTACAACCACGAGGTGGATAAGGGTGGCGTCGGCCTGAGCGTTCGCTGAGCCCTAGGTGTTCGGGGGCGACACGATCGTCAACGTCGGACCCTGAGGTGTGACGATTGCGGGGCAGCGTAGTCAGGTGCGTCGTATCAGAGGGGACGTCGCACCCGTTCCGGAGGCGGCCATCGAGGCGATCCAGGGGCCCGATCCGAAGGTGGCGGCCAAAACCGACGCCGCGGGGTCGTTCCTCCCGTGGCCAGGTCCGCAACGCCGAGACGGACCTGCCGGTCGCCGACGCCACCGTCTTCCTCGACAAGGGCCCGGGGTCGGCCCCTGACATCGCGGCGGTGACCGATGAGGACGGAATGTTCGCATTCCACGGCTCCCGCCAGGGCAATGGCTCCTTGTAGCCCTCGCCCCGGCGGCCAAGGCGGCGAGGCGTGGGTCGATGCCTCCGGGCCTCAGGGGTCCGAGGCGACGATCAGGGTCGGCGGAACCTGACCACGTCGCGAATCGTTGACGGCGACTGAGGCGCTTCAACCCTCGTCGGCGCTGGCTGAGACGAGCGAGCGCAGCGCCCTGTTCACTGCCTCAGACTGCGATTTGAGCCTGAACGGCGGATCGACGCGGTCGCCCGCGTCTGCTGCAATGAGCCTAGACGCCCAAGAGCTCGCGGGTCAGCGCATCGGTCAGCCAGCGCTCGTACTCCTCTGGGGTCCAGCCACGCTCGACGACGAACAGGTCATGGAGCGCCAGGGACGTGAGGGCCCAGATGAGGTCGCTCGCCGTCTCGACGCTCAGGCCTTCGCGCAAGCTTCCTCGCGAGGCGAGCAGCCCGGCCATGCGGGCCTGGCCGGCGTAGCGCTGCGCCTCGAGCTCGCCCCAGACACGCGCCACCTCCGGGTCAAGGGCAGCGGCGTCCCGCACGGCGCGCAGGAGCGGTCCGGCTCGCCGATGGATCCCAGGCTGCGTGGCCGCATAGAGGGCGACCTGCCTGACCGGATCGGCCTCGGTGATGATCGCCGCGATGGCCGGCCGTTCCTCGTCCGGCAGCTCGGCGCGCTCGACGCCTCCAGCAAGCGCGGCCTCCACGACCGCGCCGAACAGGCCGACCTTCGACCCGAAGGTCCGATACACCGTCTCGACAACCACGCCCGCCGCACGGGCGATTGCTGCCACCGTGGTGCCGGCGTAGCCATGCTCCAGGAAGAGCGGCTGGGCGGTCGCGATGATCTTCCGTCGCGTGCCGGCAGCCTGCTCGCGACGGTGCGGTGAGTCGTAGCGGCGCCGCGTCTTGACATCAGCCTTCATTGGGTGCACCATACCTTACACCAATTCATTGGTATTCCACCCAATAGTACCGGGAGGCACGGACCGATGCTCGATCTCAAGGATCTCACGCGGCGAACGTGGGAGGAGATGCTGCCTGCCGCCGACTTTGCGGCCCTGAAGGAGGTCATCGATCCCGAGGCCGTCAATCACGACCTGCCGCCCGGCGCCCCGAACGGGTTCGAGGGCGTTCGTCAGACGATCGGCGTGCTGCACGCCGCGTTCAGCGAGCAGCGCTACGACGTGCACCACGTCATCGGCGAGGATGACACGGTCGTCATCGACGCCACCCTGCACGGCCGCCACACCGGCACCTTCCTGGGCATTCCGCCGACCAACCGCCAGATCGCGCTGCGCAGTGTGCACATCGTCCGCTACCGCGACGGCCGCGAGATCGAGACCTGGGCGCTCTCCGACCGATTGGGCCTGATGCAGCAGCTCGGGGTCATCCCGGAGCGTCCTCCGGCACAGCGACCAGCTCCCGTGCCGGCCTGACAGGTTGCCGGTGGCAGCGCGACCGACCCCGGCGTAGTGTCCGGGCCTGGGCGTCCGGCGGAGCGGCTCCGCGGGCGAATCGTCACCACGAGTGCAACCGAGCCCCGGGGTGGCGCGAGCGCGGGCGTGCTACCGCGTACTTACCGATATGCGCCAGGGCCACCGCGACGGTGATCACCGCGGGAGACTACGGACCCCTCCCGCTCTGGCCTTGGCGTCTTCGCGTTCATGACGCACAATGGTAGCACATGAGTTCCGTCATGATGGGAGCGTGAATGAGGGAGCAGCGCCGGCATCCGTCCTCACGTGCGTGAACTGCGGCGCGAAGAACCGAATCCGGCCCAGCGGCACGGGCGTCCCGACCTGCGGTCGCTGCAAGCAGTCACTGCCGTGGCTGGTGGACGCGACCGATGCCAGCTTCGACACCGAGGCTGTGGCGGCGCCGCTGGTCGTGGTCGACCTCTGGGCGCCATGGTGCGGCCCGTGCCGATTCGTGAGCCCGATCCTCGAGGAGCTGGCGCGCGACTATCGCGGCCGCCTCAAGGTGGTGAAGATCAACGTGGATGACAATCCGTCCACCGCGCAGCGCTTCCAGGCCTTCTCGATTCCCACGATCATGCTGCTACGCGGCGGCCAGCCCGTTGACCGGATCGTCGGCGCGCTCCCCAAGGAGCAGCTCGTGGCCAAGATCTCGCCGCACCTACCCCAGCCAAAGGGATAGGGAACAGGGGGCTAACTCAGGAAGCGGCGTTCACGGGCGAACCAGCGGTCGACGCCGAGACGCCGGACGCATCACCCACGGGCCGTCGGACTGCCGCGTCGAGACGGTCGAGCAGCGCCTTCGCACGCAGGCCCTCGAGGGTCGCGCGGGCTCGGTCGATGTGGGTTCGGACCTCAGGCTCCGACGATCCGAGAGCTGCCGCCATGTCGATCGCCGTGAACACCCCGTCGAGGACGGCGCCGATCTCGTCGAACTCGCGGATCGCCTGTCGGAAGCCGGCGAGGGCATCGGTCCGGCGGCCTTCGAGCCCATCGATCCCGGCCTGCATCGCGCGGCGCTGCGCGGCTACGAGCGGTCCGCGACCTCCCAACTCCACGAGGCCCCGATACACCCGCTTGAGGGATTCGAGGTCTCCGTCCCAGACTGCGGCGTGGCCGCCCAGGGTCAGGAACGTCGTGGCGTTCAGTGTGTCGCTCTGCGCCTGTGACTCGGCCTCGAGGCGAGCTTCCTGCAGCCGGCCGGCGTAGAGGTACAGCTCGGGCCGGACAGCCACCGCGATGACGAGCGCGGACGGATCGTCCAGCTCCGCCGCCAGCCGATCCAGCTCTTCGTGCTCGCCGGCGGCGGGCTCACCGCGAGCTGCCTTGAAGAGGACGTCGATGGCCAGCGCGAAGACGCGGTCAACGCCTTCCAGGTCGCTCGTCAACAGCTCGGACTGCAGGTCATCGGCCCAGTCCCAGTCGCCACCCCACCGCGCGATCTCCGCCGCGTTCATGATGGTGAGGCCCGATTTCACCCCCATCCTGCGCTCGAGCTCGACCAGCTCTCGCGTCAGCCGCAGCCCTTCGCCCACGTTGCGGGTGCCCGTGGTGACTGCCAGGTTGCCCAGAGCGCGCATCTCGATGTCGGCGAGCTTGTTGGCTCGGGCCATCTCAAGACCGGTCGAGACGAGGCCGAGGCCCTCATTGCCCCGCCCGAGGTTCAGGAGGCCCATCCCCTTGGTCACCAGCGTGTCCGCGACCACGTCGGTGAGCTCCAGCTGTTCGGCGACCTCGAGAACCCGGTCCGACACCGCAAGGCCGGCTCGATCGTCGAGGCCCTGGATCATGATCGCGCGCGCCAACTGTCCGTGCAAAGCTGCGACGCCCGGCTCGCGAAGATCGGCGAACTCGGCGGCTGCCGGTTCGAGGAGCGCCAGTGCACGACTGACCTGGCGCGCGTACACGCTGGCCTCGGCGTGGCGCGTCGTGGACCGGACCGTCGCGGTGACGTCACCCGCCTCCCTGCTCAGCTTCACCGCGCGCTCGAGCAGCTCATCCGCCTCCTGGTGGTGCCCCGCGCGCGAGGCGGCCAAACCGGCCTGCTCGAGCAGCGCGGCCTGGTCGGCGGGATCGGTCGTGATCGTGAGTGCCTGGCGGAGATAGGAGGCCGCCTGAGCGTGGACGCCCAGGCCGGTCGCGCGTTCCGCGGCCGCCTTGAGAGCGATCCGGGCCTGCGCGGCGAGCGCATCGGCCTCTGGACCATCCGGCGCATTCTCATGGGCCGCGAAGTAGTGCAGTGCGAGGGCGCCGGACAGCTCGTCGGTAGGCACCGACTCGAAGTAGCGGGCCGCGGCGATATGGTGTGATTTGCGGTCGCGCTTGGCCAGCATGCTGTACGCCACCTCGCGGATCAGGCCCTGGACGAAGGCGTACTGGCCGCGCTCCGGCGAGCGCGGATCGGCGTTGTGGACGAAAAGCTCCCGGCGGACGAGGTCCCGCCCTCGTGGCTCCAGCTCGTCTTCCGGAGTGCCGCCGACGGCGGCCAGGCCGGCGAGGGTGAAGCTCTGGCCAAGGACGGCGGCGAGGCTGACGAGGGACCGATCCGCCGGGTCCAGCGCATCGAGGCGCGCGGCGATGAGCGCCTGAAGCGTCTCCGGCACCGAGAGGTGTGCGAGGTCCTGCGTCGGGACGTAGCGGTCGCCCTCGAGCGTCAGCCGGCCCTCCGCCAGGAGCGTGCGCACCGTCTCGACCGCGTAGAGCGGGATCCCGTCTGCCCTCGCGACGATCGCGCGGACCGCGTTCTCAGGCAGCCCGGGCACCAGGCCGGCGAGCAGCTCACGCATCGCGGCCTCCGGGAGAGGTTCGAGGTAGAGCGCCGCGAAGTTCCGCTTCCCCGCACCCCAGGCCGGCCGGCGCTCGAGAAGGTCCGGTCGAGCCAGCGTGACGATGAAAATCGGGCTCGCGCGCGACCACTCGAGGAGATGCTCGATGAAGTCGAGCGTGACCGAGTCGGCCCAGTGCAGGTCCTCGAACACCAGCGCCACGAGCCCCGTCTCCGCCATGCGCTCGAAGAACGTGCGCCAGGCGCCGAACAACTGCTCCGAGTTGGCCGACTCGGTGCCGATGCCGAGCAGCGCCAGCAGTGCGGGCTCGATCCAGCGGCGTTCCGCATCGTCGCGGACGTGCTCGATGACGCTCTCGGCAATCCGCGCTCGCGTCGTCGCTTCGTCGTCCTCCGCGGCCAGGCCGGCGCGCCGCCGGACCATCTCGCCGAGCGCCCAGAAGGTGATCCCCTCGCCGTAGGACGGCGAACGTCCCGTGTGCCACCAGACCGGCTCGAGGACCCCATCGACGTACTTCAGGAACTCCCAGCCGAGCCGGCTCTTGCCGATGCCGGCTGGGCCCATCACGCTCACCAGGCGGACCCGCCTCTCGCGACCGGTGGCGTGGAAGAGCTCCTTCAGCAGCCGCAGTTCGTCGTCTCGGCCGACGAACGGCGCCTCGAGCGTATCCGAACGTCCTCGCCCACCTCGCTCGGCCACGACACGGACGGCACGCCAGGCGGGCAGCGGCGCGGCCTTGCCCTTCATCTCCCGTTCGCCGGCGGACTCGAAGGCGATCGCCGCGCTGGCGGCGCGCATGGTCGGCTCGTCGACGAGGACCGATCCCGGATCGGCGACCCCCTGGAGCCGGGACGCCGTGTTGACGAGATCGCCGGCGACCATGCCCTGGTTCGTCGCACCCAGCGTGACCGCCGCCTCGCCGGTCAGGATGCCGGCCCGTGCCTGGATGCCGGGCCCCAGGCTGCGAACCGCGTCGACCAGATCCAGGGCCGCCCGCACGCTGCGCTCAGCGTCGTCCTCTTGCGCAGTCGGCGCTCCCCACACGGCCATGACCGCGTCGCCGATGAACTTCTCGACCGTCCCGCCGTACCGGATGATGACCTCCGCCGCGAGGTCGAAGTAGCGCGAAAGCGTCTCGCGGACATCCTCCGAGTCGCGCTCCTCAGCGAAGGGCGTGAAACCGACGAGATCGGCGAACAGGACCGATACGAGCCTTCGCTCCGCCACCGGAGCCGGCCCTACGCCGATGCTTGCCGTCCCGGCGATCCCGGGCGAGGCGAACTGTTCGCCGTTTGCGAAGGGCGTCCCGCACTCCCCGCAGAACTTCGCTTCTCCCACGCGCGGCGCACGGCACGATTGGCACTGCTGGCCCAGCCGCGTGCCGCATTCGAGGCAGAACCTCGTGCCGGCAGGGTTCTCCGCGTTGCAGGTCGGGCACGTCACGCTCGCCACAGTACCGCCTTGGTGGCGAGACTGTCAGCAAACTGGCTACCCAGCCCATGCGGCCGCGCCGCTGCGTTCGCCAAGCATTCCCAGCGGCCGGTGCAACCTCGGCCGTACAATCGGGCGACATCGCAACCTCGCATACCCGAGCGTGCCTCGTTCATGGAGGAGTGGGCCGTGAGAATTGCCGCATGGTTGTTCGCGATCGCGCTCGTGTTGGCGGCGTGCAGTCCGGCCACCGAGCCGGAGAGCGCCGGGGACGGCGGAACTGGCGGGAGCCCAGCCACGGGCGGCGCCTCTGGGAGCGCGGGCGAAGCGCCGGTTGAGGGCAGCATCCGTGTCGCGCTCGGCGACATCGAGGGAGTGGAGACCCTGAACCTGCTGATCGCGCTCGAGCGCGTCCGCGAGCGCGGGATCGATGTCGAGCTGATCGAGTTCGCCGAGGAGGATCTCGCCGCGGAGGCCGTGCTTGGCGGGCAGGCCGACGTCGGGCTCGGGGCGCCGTACGCGGTGATCCAGGAGACCGGCGCCCCGATCCGGATCATCTGCCAGCTCCAGACGCTTCGGTTCTTCGCCATCGCTGACGCGGAGGCGTATCCGGACTGGCAGGCGCTCGACGGTGAGACCTTCACGGTCCACTCGCGCGGCTCGGGCACCGAGGCCATGGCGCTCCTGGTGCAGCAGGAGGAGGGCATCGAGTTCGGCGAGATCAGCTTCGTGACCGGCGCGGAGGTGCGCGCCACCGCCCTGCTGCAGGGCAACGTGCGGGCCACCTTCCTCGACATCCCGAACTGGAACTTCGTGCAGGAGGAGGCACCCGACCAGTTCCACGAGCTGCCGCTGCCCGACATCGGCGCTACCGACGAGGCCTTCGTGGCCAACACCGAATGGCTGGCGGCGAACGAGCAAGTCGCGCAGGTGCTGCTCGAGGAGACGCTGAACACGTGGAACTCGATCGTCGAGGACCCGAACTTCGTGGTCGAGGAACGCGAGCGGCTCGGCCTGGCGGAGGACCTCGAGCCTGAGCTCGAGGAGCAGATCGTTCCGTACTACGAGCAGGCTGGGCAGGAAGGCGTCTTCGCCACCGATTGCGGAGGCGAGGAGGCGGCCCAGACCGACTTCGAGTTCTACAGCCTCGTCGGGCAGGTCGAAGGCGACCTCGAATCGCTGAACGTCGAGGACTTCTGGGACCTCGGACCGCTGGAGGGCGCGCTCGAGGGGGGCTCCAACTGAGCCCGATCAGCACGGGCCGGTGACCGGCAGCGGCCTCGCCGCGCCGGCCGCCGGTGCCGCGCGGCAGCCCGGGGCGTGGCGCGGGCTGACGCCCGTCGCGCGGACCTGGTTGCTCCGCGCGGCCTCGATCGTCGCGGTCCTGGCGCTCTGGGAAGTCGGCGGCCGGATCCCGGTCAGCCTGACCTTCCCGACCTTCACGGACACCGTCGGCGCCTTTGGCGGGATGCTCGCCGACGGCACGTTCCCGCGCGCCTACTCCGAGACGATCGGCCCGCTGCTCGTGGGCGTCGCGCTGACCGCAGTCGGCGGCGTGGCTGCCGGGGTGGCGATGGGACTGTCGCCGAAGGCCGAGTGGATCGGACTGCCGGTCTTCGTCATCCTCCAGGCGGCACCGTCGGCGGCGATCATCCCCCTGATCACCTTCATCTATGGCATCGACTTCACCGCCAAGGTCTTCGCGGTCGTGCTGCTGAGCACGCCGGTGATCGTCCTGAACTCGTACCGCGGCATTCGCAACACGCCGGTCTCGCTGGTCGAGATGAGCGAGGCCTTCCTGGCCAGTCGCTGGCAGCGGATCTGGAAGGTGGTCCTGCCGTCGGCCAGCGGCCTCATCTTCGCCGGCCTGCGGCTGGGACTGGCCCAGGGATTCACCGGTGCCGTGCTGGCCGAGCTGTTGATCACTCCGACCGGCGTCGGGGACCTGATCACCTTCTACCGCTCGCAGGCCGAGTACGACCACATGTACGCCGCGATCCTCTCGATCATCCTGGTTGCCAGCGTCAGCATCACCCTGCTTCAGCGCCTGGAGCAGCGCCTGTTCCGCCCGGAGCTCCGCGCGCCATGACCGATACGACCCACAAGGCCGATCCGGCCGTCCGCATCGTGGAGATTTCGAAGGATTACCCCGGTGGCGTGCGTGCGCTGGAGGGCATCACGTTCGACGTGCCCGCCGGCGAGCTGACGAGCCTTATCGGCCCCAGCGGCTGCGGCAAGACGACCACGCTGAAGATCGTGGCCGGGCTGATCCCGGCCACCTCGGGGGAGGTCATCGTCGAGGGTCGTCCGGTCAGCGGGCCTGGACCGGAGCGGGCCTTCGTCTTCCAGGATTTTGCCCTGCTCCCGTGGGCGACCGTGCTCCGCAACGTGGGCTTCGGGCTGGAGCTGCGCGGCGTTCCAAAGGCCGAGCGCGAGGCGACAGCTCGCGAGTACATCGCCAAGGCCAACCTGTCCGGCTTCGAGCACCACTACCCGCACCAGCTGTCGGGCGGCATGCGCCAGCGTGTCGGGCTGGCCAGGGCCCTGGCCGTCGATGCCGACATCCTGCTCATGGACGAGCCGTTTGCATCGGTCGATGAGCAAATTCGCCGCACCTTCCAGGAGGACCTCCTGCGATTGCTGAGCGAGGAGCGCAAGACGGTCGTGTTCGTGACCCACTCGATCGAGGAGGCCGTCTATGTCAGCGACCAGATCGTGATCCTGACCCGCGGGCCGGGGCGGGTGTCGAGCATCGTCCGGCCGCAGATCGCCCGAGACGGCTCGCCGGACGAGATTCGCCGCAGCCAGGGATACCTGGACACGGTCGAGGAGATCTGGGGCGAGCTGCGGGGCTACGTCGAGGAGGACATGCGGCCACCGCAGGAGGCGTCATGACGATCGCCGGCCGCCGCGTGCCGATGGCGTTCTCCCTGCTCGTCTGGTTCGCGATCTGGGAGGTGGTCGGCCGCCTCGGGCTCGTGTTCCTCATCCCGCCGTTCACCGACGTCCTCGCCGCCATCGGCCCGGTTGTGACCTCCAGCCGCTTCGGGGAGGCTGCTCTGATCACGCTGCAGGCGTTCGTCATCGGCATGGCACTGGCGTTGGTGGTCGGCATCGGCGTCGGATTTCTGATGGGCCGGGTGCGGGCCATCGGCGAGCTGATGGGCATGTGGGCCAACATCTTCGAGAGCTCGCCGCTGACCGCCATCGTGCCGGCGCTGATGGCGCTCCTCGGCTTCGGCCTGCCGACGATGATCGTCACGGTATTCCTCTTCTCGGTCTGGGTCATCGCCCTCGACACCCAGGTCGGCGTCGCGCATGTCAACCAGTCGCTCCTCGAGATGGGACGATCCTTCGGCGCCACTCGACAGCAGGTGCTGCGCAAGATCGTCCTGTTCGCCGCGCTGCCGGAGATCCTGGCCGGCGTCCGGCTCGGCCTGATCCGCGGCGTGAAGGGCGTGATCATCGGGCAGCTGCTGATCGCGATCGTGGGCATCGGCCACCTGTTTGAGCGCTACTCGCGCGGCTTCCTGATGGCTGAGTTCTGGGCGCTGCTGATCGTCGTCTTCGCCTTCGCCTTCGCCGCGTCGGAAGGAGTCGGCTTCTTCGAGCGCCGCGTCGCTGCCTACGCCACGAGCCGATGACGCATGATGGACCGATGAACTACGCGATCCCCCTGCCTGACCCGGTGACGCTGACGGTCGCCGACTCGGACGCCGTCTTTCCCGTGCTGCGCGTCTTCTGCGTCGGTCGCAACTACGCCGAGCACGCCGTCGAAATGGGCCACGATCCGGACCGCGAGCCGCCATTCTTCTTCATGAAGCCCGCCGTGGCGGTCGTGCCCGGTGGGGGGTCGCTCCCCTTCCCGTCC